>PMBW01000145.1:0-5111 GCA_003153075.1 Dehalococcoidia bacterium
CAGACGGAGGTACTTTGCTTCGTAACTAATTCCCTCGTCCCCAGACCCGTCTAACTCGTCCAACCCGTCAGACTCGTTCTTTTTAGTTACAAATTCGTTAGCCCGTTTAGTATAGAATGTGTGTTCCCTATTCACGGAGACGGAACTAAAAGCTGACCGTTGAGGCCGCAGACGAACTACTTACCGAAGAAAATGCATTTGATTGTCATCCCGTGCCGTGACACGGGATCCAGATGATTGATTATTGACTTTTACCTCCCCCTGCCTGATTCGTCCCCGGTTCGTATACAACACCCGCCCCTTTGTCATGCTGACACAGGGGCAGTTTTAAGTTGTGAGTGGTGAGAAAGCAAGAGGACTAGATGCTTCGCTTTGTGTTCGGGATTGTTATTAAAGTCTGGGCTCAGCATGACAAAGGGCAGTTTTGAGTTGTGAGTGGTGAGAAAGCAGGAGAACTAGATACTTCGCTNNAGGAAATCGATGGGCTCAGTATGACATAGGGGCGGTTTTGAGTTGTGAGCTTTTTTAGGAGCTACACCACCCTGAGATTGCTTCAGTACTAACGTAACTTCGCAATGACAAATAAGGTATGAGTTATGAGTAATGAGTTGTAGTCTGAGAGGGAAGGAGAATTGTCATTTCAGGGTAAATTGATGATTCGAGGCCATAAACCTGTTATAATAACCCCTAAAAGCTGTTAATAAATATAAACGAAAGGTCAGATTAAAATATTATTATGCTGATACCGGATTTACTGACGCAAAATGCCCGTTTGTATCCTGATGAGATCGCCCTCGTTGAATTCCATCCCGGAAAGAATATCCGGAAAACGATCACCTGGCGCGAGTTTGATGAACGGGCAAACCGGGTGGCGAATGGGTTAATTGCGCGCGACATTAAAAAAGGCGACAAGGTCATCCACCTGATGATGAATTCCATCGACTGGCTGGCGGCTTATTTTGGAATTATCAGGACGGGCGCCTGGGCAGTACCGTTAAATTTCCGGTTTACCGGTAGCGAGATCAAATACTGTGCGGATATCGCGGAAGCTCGCATCATGATACTGAGCGAGGAGTTCACGGAGAGGGTTGCAGCGATCCGCGAGCAATTGCCAACTATCGAAAAATACATTTACGCCGGGGAAAAATTGCCTGAGGGAATGGAAGCATTCGATGCGGTGGTCAAAGGCGCATCCGCCAAACCGCCAAAAATCAAGATCACCGGGGATGATGTCTGCGGATTGTATTTTACCTCCGGCACCACCGGCGAACCGAAGCCGATCGTATTAACCCATGCCAATATGGAATTCGCGGCAATTTTAGAGCAAAAACATCACCATCAGACACATGATGATAATTTTATCCTGATCCCGCCGCTTTATCACACGGGCGCCAAGATGCACTGGCTGGGCAGCCTGTTGACCGGCAGCCGTGCCACGATCCTGACGGAAATCAGTCCGAAATATATTGTGGAGACGGTAGATAAAGAGAAGGGCACGATCGTCTGGCTGCTGGTACCGTGGGCACAGGATATCCTGGTGGCGCTGGATAAAGGCGACCTGAAGCTAAAGGATTATGACCTATCGCGGTGGCGGTTGATGCACATCGGCGCACAACCGGTGCCGCCGAGCCTGATAAAACACTGGAAACGGTATTTCCCGCAGATGCAATACGATACCAATTACGGATTAAGCGAATCGACCGGGCCCGGGTGTATTCATCTCGGCATCGAGAATGAGCATAAAGTGGGAGCGATCGGGAAACCGGGGTACAGCTGGCAGGCACGCATCGTCGATAATAGAGGCAATGAAGTCCCGCAGGGGCAAAACGGCGAGATTATCGTGAAGGGCGCCGGGGTGATGCGGGAATACTATAAAAACCCGCAGAAAACGGCGGAAACGTTGAAAGACGGCTGGTTATATACCGGCGACATCGCGCGGGCCGATGAAGAAGGATTTTTCTGGATCACCGACCGGAAAAAGGATGTTATCATTACCGGCGGAGAAAATATATATCCGGTGGAAATTGAAGAAATCCTGCATACCCATGAGAAAATCTACGATGTGGCAGTAATCGGCATCCCCGATGAGCGATTGGTGGAGATAGCGGCGGCGGTTGTTGATCCTAAACCGGGTGTTGTGCTGACGGAACAGGAAGTGATGGACTTTTGCGCTCAGAATATCGCCCATTTCAAACGTCCCCGGCGCATTTTTTTCGGGAAAGTGCCGCGCAATCCGACAGGGAAGATCGAGAAACCGAAGCTGAGGGAAAAGTACCGAAGTTAAAAGTTGTGAGCGGTGAGAAAACAGGAGAACTAGATACTTCTCTATTTTATCGTGGGGAACAGGAAATCGATGGGCTCAGCATGACAAATCCCCCTCTCTACATTTATTTTGAAGTGGTTTGATTACAAAATAAAGTACTATAGTCTAGCTCTCTCCCGTCAAAGGGACTTACGAATATTGAAATTATCACTCTCCTTCAATCCCTCCCTGAGAGGGAGGGAGGCTGAGGACCTCCGGTTTTCTGTTAAGTCAGAAAGTCTCCGGAAGTATTTCGCCTTAAGGGACTCAAAGAGGACTAACCGAGCCATTCCCAATGTCTATTCAAATTCTCGAACAGCCATGCTTGACTTTAGTAATTCGGCGTGATTAAATGGTCTCGAAACGGGAATAACATAATGATGTCAAGGAGGTGAGCGCCCGAAAAATTAGTCTATCCGCCCGGGTGCGGCTTTTTATCTTTTCCCCATCTTGTTGATGTACGCAGCCAAGTAATTACAGTACCGATCTAAGAGGAGGGAGTAAAAGTATGTTAAAACGCACGAAAATAATTCTCGCACTTGCCCTGGCGATGATAATCATCGGTGGACTGCTCGCAAACCTGATTCAAACGGACTTCGGTAAAGTGAAGATCAAGGATGTACGCTTTACCGGCAGCAACGGCTTAACGATCAGCGCTTTACTCTACATTCCGAAAACGGCCACTGCCAAAACCCCTGCCCCCGGCATTCTGGCCATTCACGGCTACATTAACACCCGCGAAACTCAAGACGGTTTTGCGATCGAGTTTGCCAGACGCGGCTACGTGGTGCTGGCGATAGACCAAACAGGTCACGGTTATTCAGATCCGCCCGCTTTTGCCAATGCCTTCGGCGGCACGGACGGCTTCAAATATCTCTCCGGCCTGGATATTGTCGATAAGAAAAACATCGGCCTGGAAGGGCATTCCATGGGCGGCTGGGCGGTATCGATCGTCGCGGCTTTAAACCCCACCGCTTATCAGTCAATCGTCCTGGAGGGTTCAGGCACCGGCGTTTTCGGGGCACCTGCCGGCACAGCGACATACCCGCGGAATTTGTGCGTGGTGCTGTCAAAATACGACGAGTTTTCCAAACTGATGTGGGGCAGCACCGATCCGAAAACCGGTCAATCGCTTGACCCAACAGACACAAATGTACCTGCCAATATCGTAGATTCGGTCCGGCTGAAAGCGCAATTCGGAACAAATGATACGGTTCAGATCGGTCAGCTGTACGGCTCCATCGCGGCCGGGAACGCGCGTATCCTGTACATGCCTGCCAATACCCATCCGCAGGACCATATTTCCAATGTGGCGATCGGTGAAGCAATCGATTGGTTCCAGCAGACCCTGGCCGGAGGCAGATTTATCGAACACTCCGTGCAGATCTGGTACTGGAAAGAATTCGGGAACCTGATCGCACTGATCGGCATGATATTGTTACTTTTCCCGGTTGCCAGCTGGTTATTGAAAAAATGCGATTTCTTCAAGGAATTGAATTCAGCCCCGCCGGCACCAAAATCCCAGACCGGTTTCGGCTGGTGGATCGCCGCAGTGATATTTGCGGCGCTACCGGCGCTGACTTTCTTCACGTTTAAACAGTATTTTACCACCTGGAAAATGGCTCCCAGCCAGCTTTTCCCGGAAAATATTACGACGCAACTATTAATATGGGTTTTATTGACCGGGGCAATTTCCCTGGCGCTCTTTCTGTTGTGGCATTTCGTTTTTAACCGTAAAGCAAAGGCTTCCGCCAAAGACTACGGCGTCAGTTGGGGAGCCGGTTTCAAAGGCATTGGCTGGAAGATGATCGGTAAATCATTCCTGCTGGCCGCGACGGTGGCATTTGCGGGATACATGACGCTGGCAATTTCAGACTGGTTCTTTAAAACCGATTTCCGGTTCTGGATTTTTGCTATTAAACCAATGTCGGCGCTGCATTTCCGCATTTTCCTGTGTTACCTGATACCTTTTACGGCCTTCTTTATCGTGCTTGGACTGGCATTACACGGGCAGCTCCGCCCCAGAGGCAAGAAGGGCGGGGAGATCAGCCGCACGGCGGAAATGTGGATCAATTTCGGGCTGCTGGTGATCGGGTTTGTCGTAATGCTGTTGATACAGTATATCCCGTTGTTCGCCGGCGGGACGTTACTGTTTGTCAACGAAAGCCTGTTCTCGATCATTGCCTTCCAGTTGCTGCCGATATTTACGATCGTAGCGCTGGTGAACACCTACTTCTACCGGAAAACGGGTCACATTTACGCCGGTGCATTCCTGAACGGAATGCTGATAACCTGGATCGTCGTGGCATCGCAGGCGATCCATATGGCGATCTAGACTTTTTTTAATGTGGGACAAGAAAAGGCCGGGAGGATGATTTCTACCCGGCCTTTTCTGTACTGCGGATATATTACTTTCTTTCGCGAAAGGGGGGATAGGCTCGATCACTACGGCACCTTACTTCTACCCTTGCCGCATTCATTTCGAGCGCCTTGGAAGTACACCCTCATCTACGCTTCTCCCCTGAAGGGAGTACATTTCGGTTGCGGTCTATCCTTTTTAGCTGCGGTTAAAAGGGACCTCCGATTTTCTTCTAAGTCAGNNACCTATTTTACTCCTGAGTTCATTTCGAAAAACACGAAATAATAAATTCAAATACCCCTCCCTCTCGCTTGCTCAGGGAACTCGTTAGACGCCCGCAGGGGGGAGCAGTGTTTTACCGGATTTAATAGTGCCGCACAATGGATCAAAGAACTTCGCGGGTATCGTAGAAGTCAGTACCCTAAAACTAGTTTGGCGCAGCGGGTTTTG
>PMBW01000145.1:5281-5472 GCA_003153075.1 Dehalococcoidia bacterium
GCATTTTCCAGAATATTGATGAAAAGTTGCCTTAATTTGACTTTATCTCCACTAACAAGAAGGTTTTCAGGGGCATCCACGCTGAATTTGATCCCTTTGTCTGCAGCCAGCGCTTCAATATTAGCGGATAATTGACTGATTAATTCCTTGAGCTCGACGTCTTCAAAATTCAATTGTTCTTTACCGGCATC
>PMBW01000326.1 GCA_003153075.1 Dehalococcoidia bacterium
CAGGAGGTGATGATCTGTTTGATACCGTGGCTCTTAAAGGCTTCGATATTTTGTTCAGCCATAACCTGGAACTGGAAATCATAACCGGCCCGCCGCGCCGGGTCGCCGCAGCAGGTTTCGGCATCGCCCATTACCGCGAAATCAACACCGGCAGCTTTAAATACCTTCGCCATGGCTAATGTAGCTTTAACGTTACGCTCCACTAAAGCTCCGGTACAGCCAACCCAGAACAGGGTATCGGCAGTATCGCCGTCAGCCAGGATTTTCAAATCCAATCCGTTGGTCCAGTCTCCGCGCAAACGCATCGATTGTACACCGGCCCACGGATTACCGCGTGACTGCATATTCCGGAGCATCAATTGGGCGCTTTCCGGCATCTTGCTCTGGGACATTGTCAGATTGCGCCGGAACCCGATGATCTTGCGCACATGTTCGATACCAACCGGGCATACTTCCTGACAGGCGCCGCAGGTGGTACAAGCCCAAATTTCCGGCTCGGTAACCACGCCGCCTAACATTTCTTTAGGGTGCCCGTCTTTAGCTGTGACGGGCTGCGGGTTCAGCAACGCGGGGCCGGCTTCCAATAAGTGTTCTTTTAAATTATGAATTACTTCTCTCGGCGAGAGGGTTTTACCGGTGAGTTGCGCGGGACAACTGGCATGACAGCGGCCGCACACGGCGCAGGAATAGAGGTCCAGGAGATCTTTCCAGGTGAAATCCTGTATCCTGGAAATACCGAAATTCTCCTGCTCCTCAACAGGGATAGGTTCGATTACTACTTTCTGTCCCAGCGGGGTAAAAATTTCATTAAAAATCGAGGCCAGGATATGCATATGTTTGGAGCGCGGGATATAAACCGCAAAGCTAAGGATCAAGAAGTAGTGCAGCCACCATAAACTATAATAGACATGTGTCAGCGTAAGATTTGAAATACTGCTGCCTGATAATAGCCGGGCGATCGCTCCGCCGATCGGGGGCCATGAGGTAGTTACACCGGCGCTGGCCAGTCCAAAGCCATCTCCCAGGAAATGGAGCAGCATCAGGCCGAAAACCATGCCCATGATAATACCGGCCTCGGCGCTCATCTGCAATCTGGCCGGACGCACAATGTATCTCCTGATCGCGGCCCAGATAATGGCCGCCGTCACAAATAATCCGGCGATATCCAGAATGGAGGAAAATACCTTCTCAAAAGTACCGCCGAGGATCACCGAAGCAAGGCCGAAACCACCGGCCAAACCGATGAAGATGATGTAACTCAGGAAAAACAGACTGAAGCCCCAGAACAGGAATGCGTGCCCGAACCCGGCCAGATCCTTGCGGGTAACGCTTTTCAGACTGCAGCGCTGGGTGACAACCTCGCGCGCCATATTCCCGAGACGCTGCCGCATATTATCGAAGCGGTTCTCGGGTTTGCCCAAACGCATTAAGCGGAAGAGAAACCAGGTTCTCTGCGCAAACAAGCCGATTGCAACGACGAATACGACCCAGAAAATGATGTATCCTGATATTCCCCAATAGGTCGCGCTGACTGGCGACATAATTCCCTCCTATCGCTTGTGAGGCGGTCTACGTTAAAATTGATTCCTGACTTTATGCAACTTCTTTTTCCTGTTTTTTCCGGATTACAGCTCGCTGTCCTTCCGGAGGCGGCAGGGGAACCGGCAATCCAACAATCTTGGTCACGGCGCCAAATTTCGGCGGACAAACATCAAAGCAGGTACCGCATTTGATGCATTCTTCCTGATTGATAATATGCACTTCGCCTTTGACGCTGATGATCGCTTCCGCGGGACATCTGCGTGCGCAGATCATGCATGCCTGGCACTTCTGCGGGTCGATATAATACGCAGGGGCTTCATTAATTAATTTATCGACCTCATCTTTGCTGAAAAATTTTTCATATTCATCCGGATTCAGCAATCGCTGACCCAGTTTTTCATTTTTCTGCACCTTAATATAAGGAACTAACGCGGTCATCTCTGCCAGCCTGGCTTTCAATACGTTTTCATCAAGGCCTTCGCCGTAACCGAGGGGGCCTAATTCCCTGACTTTGCGGGCAAAATCACTCATCACCTCGGCAAAAACAACTCCCTCCGCCGAAGACATAAATTCAATCCTAAGTCTTTCCGGGTTCAGCCCGATGTGTTCGATAATTTTTTTCGCTAAAAGCACCATATTTAATGCATGATAATTACCCTGAGTGATGTAATTACACTCATTTAAACGGCATCCACCAATAAAAACACCATCTATTCCGTTGGCGAAAGCGCGCAGGACAAATTCCAGCGCGACCCTGCCGGAACACATGACGCGGATAACCCTTGTTTCAGTTGTGTATTGTAGTCTGGAAACTCCAGCCATATCAGCAGCGCCGTATGCTCACCAGTGGCACAAGAAACAAATGATCTTAGGTTTAAATTTAAGTACAGGACTCATTTTGTGCTCACCTCCTTTTCTCGCATTACCGGCTTGCTGTGCTTGCTGATTTCCAGCAGGTTGGGGACCATCGCATCGATCTGTGCGAATAATCCTTTATCAGTAAAATGCTTGAGTTGAATCGCCCCGGTGGGACACTTGGCGTTACAGAGGCCGTCGCCTTTACAGAGAATCGGGTTAACAATCGCCTTTTTACCCTGTTTCGTATCGCGGATCTCAATTGCGCCGTAGGCACAAACCGCGGCACAGGCTGAACACCCCATACACTTCTTCTCATCTACCGCGCAAACAGAACCGGAGGCGATCACGGTATCGTGCGAGAGCAGAGTTAAAACCCGCCCCGCCGCGCCGTAAGCCTGGTTAATTGTTTCCGTAATGTGCTTGGGATAATGGGCCATGCCGCACAGATAAACACCGTCCGCGGCAAATTCGACGGGTCTCAATTTGACATGCGCTTCCTGGAAGAAACCGTCCATGCCCAGATTTACCTTGAATGCGAAACCGACTTCCTTGGCGCCGGCAGCAGGAACAATCGCCGCGGCCAATGTCACGATGTCGGCATCAATTTCCAGCTGACTGCCTAAAACATAATCAGTGGCGGTGACTTTGAGGACGGGGCGGCCTTCCTGCGATTCGCCCGCGGCTATTTGCGGTTTTTCCTGCGGCTCATAGCGGATAAATTTAACTTCTTTATCGGCTGCCTGCCGGTAAAAATCCTCACGGAATCCATAAGTGCGCATATCCCGGTAGAGGATATAGATATCCATCTTGGGGTTTAGCTCTTTGAGTTTCAGGGCATTTTTAACGGATTCGCCGCAGCAGATCCGGCTGCAATAATTCCGTTCTTCATTCCGGCAACCGACGCATTGAATCATGACCACGCTGTTAGCTTTGGTGACCTTTTCGTCGCCCTTGTGCATGCGCTCTTCCAGTTCGAGATGGGTCATCACCCGGTCGTCTTGCCCGTAAAGGTATTCGGTGGGTTTATAGACATTGGCACCGGTGGCGATCACGGCAGCCCCGTGTTTGATCTCCGTAGCGCCTTTTTCCGATTTCACCCTGGTAACAAAATTCCCGACATAACCGAATGATTCCGTAATCGCGGCTTCCGTGTAGACATGGATTGACGGATGGCTGTAAACCTTTTTGATCAAACCCTGTAAATATTCCTGGACATCCAGTCCTTCCAATGTATGGTAAATTTTACGCGCCATTCCCCCCAGGTCTTTCTCCCGTTCCAACAGGTGCACTTCATGTCCCTGGTTGGCGATCGATAGCGCGCAGGTCATACCGGCAATGCCACCGCCGACTACTAATGCCGTCTTGTTTACCGGCAAGTCAAATTCTTTCAGCGGCTCCAGATGGCGGGCGCGCGCGACCGACATGCGGATAATATCCATTGCTTTATCGGTGGCATCTTCTTTTTCTTTGGAATGCACCCAGGAGTTATGTTCACGGATATTGCCCATTTCGTAATAATATTGATTGATCCCGGCGTCCCGCAGGGTTTCCCGGAATAACGGCTCGAGGGTGCGGGGACTGCAGGCCGCAACCACTACACGGTTAAGCCCTTTTTCCTTCGTGACATCGGTAATTTCCCGGATTGAATTGGAAGCGCAGGAGAATAACTGCTCCTGCGCGTGCACAACATTGGGTAAGGTCAAAGCGTATTCCACCGCGGAAGGTACACTGACAATCCTGCCAATATTCGCGCCGCAGTGGCAGACAAAAACTCCGATTCTCGGCTCTTCACCGGCGACATCCCTTTCCGGCGGAAAGACCCTTTCTTCGGTTAGTTTGCCCCGCCGGTAATCAAGCAGTTCGCCGCACTGGGAACTGGCGCCGCTGGCGGTAAATACAGATTCAGGGATATCGGTAGGCCCCTGAAAAGCTCCGCTGATAAAAACACCGGGCCGTGAGCTCTGCATCGGGTTAATTTCTTCTGTCTGGCAATAACCGTGATCATTAAGCTCAATACCGAACTTATCAGCCAGCTTTTTCACGTCCGCGGGAGGAGTCAAACCGACGGATAATACCACCATGTCGAATTCTTCTTCTTTGACACCGTCGTCGTTGGTGGAATAACGCAAAGTGACATTTTTAGTTTTCGGGTCTTCCCGGACGACCGAAACATAACTGCGGAAAAAGCGAATCCCCGGTAGTTTTTCGGTGCGCTGGAAGAAGCGCTCGAAATCCTTGCCATAAGAACGGATATCGTTGTGGAAGATCGTGCATTCGGCCTCGGAATCATGGTCTTTGGTCAAAATCACTTGTTTCTGAGTGTAGGTGCAGCAGACGGCGGAACAATAGCTGTGACCCGCGCCCTTGGGATTAACCTGCCGGGAACCGATACAGGAAATCCAGGCGATCTTATGCGGATGCTTTTTATCGGAAGCGCGCAGGATCTCGCCTTCATACGGGCCGGTCGCGCACAATAAGCGTTCAAAGTCCATACTGGTGACTACGTTCTGATACTTACCGTAGCCGTATTCATTCCCGATTTTGGGTTTAAACGCTTCGATACCGGGCGCCAGAATGACTGCCCCCACCTTTATTTCCATCTTTTCCGGAGCCTGATTAAAATCGATCGCGTTATTCTTGCAGACGCTTTCACAAATCCGGCATTTCTTGTCTTTCAGGTAGAGACAACTTTCATCGACATAGGTGACCAGCGGAATTGCCTGGGCAAAATGAATATGGATAGCTTTATTATTCGATATTTCCTGGTTGAACTGATCGGGGTATTTTACCGGGCAATATTCCACACAGGTAGTGCAACCCGTGCATTTACTTTCAATAATGTATCTGGGTTTTTTGAGCAAAGTTACCTTGAAGTTACCTGCTTCACCCTCGACACTATCGACTTCGGTGTAAGTCAGTACCTTAATATT
>PMBW01000254.1:0-312 GCA_003153075.1 Dehalococcoidia bacterium
AGCAATGCCCTTCGCCGCTTCTTCTTGTTCATGCACCTGGTCGATGGTTTCGCTGACACCGGTTTCCAGGTTTTTCCAGCCCCAGGCCGGGTGTTTGCGCAGACTGCGGACTTTGAAAGCGTGCACTTCGCCGCCGCCGCCGATGGAATGCGCCCAGGCCATCATTTCACCGACGCCGAGCGGGCCTTTGACCAGCGGCTGGGTGGTATCTCCCACGTTCACGTCTTCCCAGTAGCGGGGATTCGCGCCGCGGATCTCTTCTTTTTCCATCATATCTTCTATCTGAGCTTGCATTTCAGGAGTGATCCAGTA
>PMBW01000254.1:321-1906 GCA_003153075.1 Dehalococcoidia bacterium
CCCTCGGCGTAAATGATCACCGTGCGCAGGGCGAATTCACTTTTTTTCTCGACGATATCTACCGGGCGGTAGGTGCCGGTGATCGTATCGTTCAAATACACCGGTTTCAGCCACAGCCAGTCCCAGCCGGAATGGAAGGAATGGACACCGGGCAGACCGCCGACTCTCATGCCGCTGACATTCAGGATGCTGTTCAGCGAGCAGGGCGGCGCGACAATGGTGCCGTATTTCGTTTTCGCCGCGTATTTGGGGTCGCGGTAGAGTTTATTCCGGTAATCGCCGATGCCGTCGCACCAGTGCGCGATGCCGTCNNATCATGTGGTTATGGGCGAAAATGTATTCACCCTTAAAATAAGAGCCGATTCTCGTCTTTAAATTGGCGACGCCTTCATCGGTGATACGCGCTTGTCCTAATACCATGGTTTGCCTCCTATCAATTGTTCAGGATTTTCCCTCGGGACTGTTAATAGATTATTTTATCTTCAATGAGTTTTTTCTTATTCTCAAAAAATAAGGCCGTCCGTTTCAGATTACGACAGCTGCCCAGATTCCTTCCTCGATGGCTTCTCTTATGCGTCGCGGTTCTACACAATCCCCGATTTCTGCGAACTCCAAATACTTGCCCTTGAGAGATTCGCCCAAAGCCTTGTTTGGTGTAGCGCCTGTGGCTAACACGATATTATCAGCTTCCAGGAAAACTTCTGTTCCTTTTTTATCTGTCAGATTTAAACCAGTTGCTGTGATTTCTCCATATTTAACCTGAGGCATCACTTTGACTCCGTATTCCTTCAGCTTGTCCAGATAGTGCTTTCTATTTTCCCAGAACTTGACATCCAATGCCGGTTCAGGACTTCGAAAGACCAATGTGACATCTATACCCTTATCGGCAAGGAATGAACACGTTTCACAACCCACATACCCTCCTCCCATTACAATGACCTTTTTCCCTACTGTTTTCTGTCCGGATAGAACCTCCCGGCAGTTCAGGACATTTTCTCTTCGAACGCCTGAGATGTCAGGCACAGAGGGCGTCGAACCTACTGCCACGATGACCGAATCCGGTGCGAATTTCTTAACTACTTCGGGTGTAGCCTCTTTATTCAGGATGACTTTCACACCTGCTTTCGCCACCTGAAGCTTCAAATAAGTAAGTAAGTTGTTCAGATCCTGTTTGTCAGGCGGAACGGCCGCTACAATAAGTTGACCGCCAAGCTCCTTGCTTTTCTCATACAAAGTAACGTCATGTCCTTTTTGAGCGGCGATGATGGCTGCCTGCATACCGCCCGGACCACCACCCAAAACCAAGACTTTTTTCTTCTTGGTAAAGCGCGGCAGTTTTGCAGCAAACTCCTTCTCTCTCCCTACTATCGGATTCACAGTACAAGATATCGGAACAAAACTAATATTTGCATCTTCATTGCACCGGTTGTCATAAATACACGGGCAGATATCTTCTAACCTTCCTTCTTTTACCTTAGTGGGCCAATATGGGTCGGCGATTAAGCCCCGACCGATACAAACAAAATCCGCTTTTCCATCTTTTAATATTTCCTCAGCTAAAGATGGATCCATAATTTTACCGGTA
>PMBW01000254.1:1928-2726 GCA_003153075.1 Dehalococcoidia bacterium
AGTCTCTTGTGAACCACTGGTGATATCAATTGCAGTAGCGCCATTTACTTCTACTATTTTACAAACCTCAACGCAATCTTCAATGCCCCAGCCCTCTTCTCCTTCCTTGGTTGAGACTCTATCAGAGCCCATTAGTCTGAGAATGACAGGATAATCGGGAGCTGTTTTTTCCCTCGCTACCCTGACAATGTCTAAAAGATACTTAGCCCGGCCTTTGAGGTCTCCCCCATAGGCATCGGTTCTCTTGTTGAATCGGCGGGAAAGAAGTTCGCAGGCAAGATATCCATTGGCCCCATGAATCATCACTCCATCAAAGCCTGCTTCCATGATCCTTCTGGCCGCTTCTCCGTATTCCGCTACCAGTTCTTCCAGGTCAGCCGCGGTTATTATTCTAGGATGCTGAGGAATAGTAGACGACCAGCCTGCAAACGGATGTGGAATTCCCGATGGAGACGCAGGGTCGACTTCGTCCATACTTCCCATGTGACTGCTCATTTGCGCCACTGCTTTTGCCCCGCCTTGATGAATGGCTTCAGCCAATTTCTTCATACCAGGTATGTATTTATCTTCGTTAATTAGAATCCGTCCAGGCTTCCCGCGTTTACGACAACTTGCACCTTCAGTAACGATCAGACCAGCCCCTCCTTTGGCTCGTTCCCCATAATAAGTTATTTGCCTGTCAGTTACCAACCCGTCCAGTGAAGAATAGTGAGTGCCGCACGGAGGCATAATGATTCTATTCTTGACTTCCATCTTCCCTATTTTCCCCGGCTCGAAAAGCTTCGTATACTGTTTCAT
>PMBW01000179.1 GCA_003153075.1 Dehalococcoidia bacterium
AACCGCACCAATATCAACGTGCAGGAATTAGCGGTCAGAGGGATCGTGGAAAAAGATAAAACCAAAATATTCCAGTCCATTCTGCTGGACCCATTGACCTCAGCAATACTGACAATCGATGAAATCCGGGCGATGGTGGATGAAATGTTCGAGGCCGGTAAAAAATTCACCAAAGATTATAAATAAGTGGCTAGGGTCAAGGCTACAAAAAAATTACCCGCCGCCCACTACGGTGAGAAAAGTGATTTCATCGTTATCGGCAACTTTTTTCGCCAATTCATTGGGGAAGGCGGATTCCTGATTAATGTAGATTTCAAAGAAACCTGGTACTCTGCCGCTCGGGTCAATCAATTCTTTTTTAAACCCGGGGAATCTTTTATCAATGTCTTCAATCACTTCGCGGATTGTGCGGCCGTTGGCCTCAATACACTCGTTCCCCTTGACGATATCATTGAAATGAGGGGTTAGATTTACTTTTACACTCATCGACATTTTCCTCTTTGTGCAGTTATTTTAGCATCAAAATGTGCCTGTAAGCAAATCCGCACAGACTTCAATTTTATCTTCGTTTGAGTCTCCCTTGCCATATATAAAACGTGCAAAAATTTAGTTGCAAAGTTTTTATTACCCATGCTAAGATTTGCCTAGAAGTAAGGCATTAAAAACCCACACGGTATAAATTATTAGCCCGGCCGGGATGGGAGAAATATGGCGAAAGATTTGTATGAAAATAATATCAACAAGGTACTGGAAACGATTGACAAATGCGCCGTGGGTGAAGATGGGCTTTCGTTTTTAATATTGTTCTATTCCGCCCTGGACATTATGGCCTGGCTCAGCCGCGGCCAGGACGAAGCAGAAGCCGCGAAAAGTGATTTCCTGCATTGGGTTAACGAATTCCTGTTGCCTGGCTCCAAACTCAATTGTACGGCCGAAGACTTGTATTCCGCCCGGAATGCTGTTATGCATTCTTACGCTCCGGATTGGGGCGTGGGCATCAACCGCGGCGAGAACGAAACCGGTAAAATTATTTACCTGTGGGATAAAGATGCAGCGGGGAACCGGGGCAGCGCTGTAAGCAGTAAAGCCTCAAAACGCAAAACTATTGCCGTGAAGCCGGAAGAAATGGTCGACGCGTTGAAAATAGCCGTTCAGCGGTTTGAAGATTCTTTGAGCTTTAATCGTTCATTATCGGAGTTAGTCTTCGCCCGGGCTGAGAAGTATTTCAGCGAAGTGTCCAAATAGTTAATCGGTCATCTTCAATGACGCATCTGCCAAGGGGAGGGTATTTACCCTCCCCTTTTATTTTCCAATTTACATAATTGCAAGAGCACTCGCCGCTAGCTCTTTGCCAGCAGTTCGAACAATGCTTTCGAATAGAGTACAGTAGAAGTGTGGTAAAACACCTTTTCGAAAAGAAACGCCTGCACATCTTCGTCGCGGTCAGCGCAGCAGTCCGAAACAATGAAGAATTTATAATCAATTTCCGAACCGCAGCGGACAGTGGAAAGTACTGTGCTGCTGGTATGAATGCCCATCACAATGATGGTGGTGACTCCCAGTTTTTTCAGCCGCTCATCGATGTCTGTAGAGGCAAATGGCGCTCTCTTTCTTTTGGTTAAAACCACCTCGCCCGGTTTACGGATTAAACGCGCATCAAGTTCAGCTTCCTGCGTGCCTTCTTTCCGCTGTGTAAAAATTATGGGCAGTCCGTATTGGCGTGCCGTATCCATGAGTTTATTCGTCCGCATGATGAGCGCGGACTGGAATTCGGACGGGAAACCTTTCAAAATATCAATCTGAAAATCCATCACCAGCACCGCGGTTTTCTTTTTGTCTAAAGTTGTTGGTCCGGGCATAATATCAATCCCCCTAATATATTATTCGCTTCAAGTCGTGCTTGAAGAATACATAATATCTTTTCCAACCCGATTGGTGCATTCCAAAAGTGCTGGGTTGGCACTATCCCTTGATCTGTTTCCCGGTGACAAAGGCTTCGCCGATAATTACGCCAAAACTCCAGTATTTATTGGTGGGACGGGAAACCCACAGGAAAGGCTTGACTTTGGCAACATCCGGCAATCCGTTGGTCAGGCAGGTATCGGTGACATGGATTTCTTCGATTTGCCCCACCACCATGTCCATGCTGCCCAAATTCAGTGTGTGTAATACTTTGCATTCCAGGTTGATGGGGCATTCGGTAATTAACGGTGCGTTCCCTAATTTCCCGTAAAATATGGTAAATTTACAATCGGCTACTTTGTCTGCATCTTTCCCCGAGGCAATACCGCAGTAGTCCGCTTCGGCCACTTGTGATTCCGAAGGGATGTTCACCGAAAAAACTCCGGTCTGTTTCACCCCTTTGTAGGTATACCGCTGCGGTCGAAAGGACACCGAAAGCATGGGTGGGCGCGCGTTCACAATGCCGCAAAAAGCGTAAGTGGAAAACGCCGGTTTGCCGTCCACATCGGCTCCCACCAGGACGGTCGGCATAGGGTACATCAAAGTATGCGGGCCGATCGTTACTTTAGCCATTTATAACCAACCTGTTTGTTGATAATCTGTGTACAGCGGAGTCGTTACTTTTGCGCGGCCTTTAAAGCTTCTTTGCGCTCAGCCAGCATCGTTTCTATGGTGTTCAGTTCGTCTTTACTCAATTGCCAGTCCGCTGCCTTAACGGTCTCTTCAATTTGCGCAATTGTTCTGGGGCCCGTCAGTGCCGAGGTTATTTCCGGCAATCTCAAGTTCCAGGCAATAGCCATTTGCGCTGCAGTATGCCCGGACTTTTTCGCCAACTGTGCCAGCGATTGGCCGAATTTCAGGTCAATGCTGAACATCGGCTCGGAGAAATGCGGGCTGCGGTGGCGCTCATCTTTTGGTCCCAGGTCTTTCAGACTGAAAGGTACCCCGGCGAGTAGGCCGCGCTCCAGGGAACTGTAATTCACAATGCCGATGTTGTTTTTACGGCAATATTCTACCTGCGAACTTTCAATACCTCTTTCCAGCATACTGTACGGCGGTTCCAGATACTCCACCGGATGGATGGGTTTTAGCATTTCCATTTGCTGCACATTAAAATTGGATACACCGAGAAATCGGATTTTGCCCTCTTTTTTCAGTTCGAC
>PMBW01000048.1 GCA_003153075.1 Dehalococcoidia bacterium
TCACCTGTCAGGGAGACAGATATTTCAAAACGCCAATGCCGGAAAAATCGTGGGGTGCTTATATATTTGTACCCTAATTGCAATAGGGATGTCAAGAAATGAAGCTGGGGGAACACAAATGCCAAACTCTCCCGATTAGCTGCGCTCTCGCGGGACGCAAAGAGTTTATTAGCGCTTATTTCAAAAACAGATTATCTGGGCGTGGGTTTACAAGCTAAGCCGGGAAAGACATAGCAGCGCGCGAAACGGAAAATGTAATACATTTGTAATTTTCCAATCTTTTGTTTTATAACTTCTTAATCGTTGTATCAGTAAAATTAACTTATAATGGATATTCCGGGAAGACTTAAGCTCAATCCCGCTGATGAAGCATCGCCAGCGCTAATTAAAAGATGTCCAGAAGAGGAATTCAACGAATAAAGACCGCATGATATTCCTGAAAAGGGGATGAAAGAATGACTTCAGCAGAACACAGGGCACAACTCAAAAGNNCCCGGAAAAGTGCCGGTCACACTGCAAGTTAACGGCAGCATCTATAATCTGGAAATTGAACCGCGCCAGACATTGCTGGACACTTTGCGGATCAACCTGAACCTGACAGGGACAAAAAAGGGCTGCAATATGGGAGAGTGCGGTGCCTGCACGGTGATAATGGACGGCAAAGCAGTTTACTCCTGCCTTACACTCACCCTGGATTGCGAAGGGCATTCGATTTTAACAATAGAAGGACTTGCTCACGGCTTAGAGCTTGACCCCGTGCAAAAAGCTTTTATTAAAGAAGATGCGTTTCAATGCGGTTTTTGCACACCGGGACAAATTATGTCCGTTAAAGCGCTGGTGGAAGAGAACCGTGACCCCACACCGGAAGAAATCCGCCGTGCCGTATCAGGCAACGTTTGCCGCTGCGGAGCGTATCCGCATATTTTCGCTGCGGCTGCGGCAGCTGCCAGAGAATACCGCGAAACAAACTCTACCGGCGAGAAGCAGTAATAATTATGGTGAAATTAGTTAAATCCCAATTTGAACTGGAAGGTAAAGTTTTTGAGAGAAGTTCGGTGGTGGAAGGAACCGAACCGCCGGCGTGGAAAGAAAATGAGCCATTAAAAAACATCGGGTCGAAGGTTCCCCGCATCGATGGGCCGCAAAAGGTCACCGGTAGAGCCAAATATACATTTGATATTCAATTACCGGGGATGCTTTACGGCCGTATCCTGCGTTCACCTTTACCGCACGCGCAAATAAAGCACCTGGATACCGGTAAAGCCGAGGCATTTCCGGGAGTACGCGCAGTGATTTCGAGAATTAACGAAAAAGAGATGTCCTGGGAAGGCCGGCCGCTTTTTAGTGAAATCATGCAATTTGCCGGAGATGAAGTGGCGGCGGTGGCTGCAGACAGCGAAGATGCCGCGGCAGAGGCGCTGGCCCTTATCGAAGTGGAGTATGTTCCGCTGCCTTTTACTGTAAATCCTGTGCAGCCGGTTTCCGGTCAGCCTCCGATTTTTAACCAGCCCGGATTTGAGAATAAACCCAAAGTTTATGAGCGGGGAAACATTGAAAAAGGTTTCCGCGAGGCAGATGTTATCCTGGAAGAAACATTTTATACCCAATCAGCATTACATAACTGTATGGAAACTCACGGAGGAGTGGTCTGCTGGAATGGAGATCATCTGAATGTCTGGGAATCCACCCAATCGATCAATCTGGTGCAGCAGGATCTGGCGGCAACTTTTGGGCTGCCTTTAAATAAAGTGCGGGTAGTATGTGAGTATATGGGCGGGGGTTTCGGCAGTAAACAATCTAGCGGGAAATGGGGCGTCAAGGCGGCGCTGCTGGCGCGCCGTGCCGGAAGGCCCGTGCAGTTAATCTTGAATCGTCTTGAAGAAAATCTTGCAGCCGGGAACAGAGCACCCACGGTTCAGCAGCTGAAAATCGGGGCCAAAGCAGACGGGACACTGACGGCCATTAAATTGACGGCGGCAGCAGATATCGGTGTTTCAACCTCAAGAAGCAGGGGAATTGAAGGCCCGTGCCAGGTGATGTATGCCTGTGCGAATGTGCATACCGAATTAAGTTCGATCTCATCTAATTTCGGAGAACAGCGGCCGTTCCGCGGGCCTGGTTATGTGGAGGGAGCTTTTCCTCTGGAATCGATGATGGATGAACTGGCAAAAAAACTGAAAATCGATCCGATAGAAATACGGATGAAGAATTATGCTACCAAAAGCTACCGCTCCGGCCAGCCGTACACCGGCAAAAATCTGGACAAATGCTACCGGAAAGGAGCGGAAATGATCGGCTGGCGCAAGGGCGGCAGTTCCGGTGCAGAGCCGGGAATGCGAAGGGGTTTCGGCATGGCCAGCCAGACCTGGGGCGGCGGCGGAGGACCACCTGCATTCGCATGGGTGCGGTTGAATTCCGATGGTTCCGCAGAAGTAATCACAGGGAGTCAGGACATTGGTACCGGAACGAGGACTGTTTTTGCGCAGATTGCCGCGGAAGAACTGGGAATGAGCCCGGAAAAGATAACGGTGCACGTCGGTGATACTGCTGTGGGGCCATTTGACCCCGTCAGTTACGGCAGTATCACGGTACCGTCTGTAGGGCCTGCCATCCGCCAGGCGGCAATGGACGCCCGCCGTCAATTACGGGAAATTATCGCCGGTTACCTTGATGTCCGGGTGGAAAAAATCCGGACAGACGCCGAATCTGTTTATATCGGAGAAGAAAAGCAACCGGTGGATACGATTAAAAATATTCTGGACAATATCGGAGATTTCACGATCATAGGAACGGGGGCGCGCGNNGTTGAAGTGAACACCGGCACCGGCGAAGTCAACGTACTAAAACTGATCAGCGTGAATGATTTCGGCAGGGTGATGAATATACTCGGCTCCGCGAACCAGATTAAGGGCGCAGTGGTGCAGGGAATCGGTTATGCGTTAACCGAAGAAAGGGTTATTGACCCGAAATCCGGCATCGTCCTGAATCCGAATCTGGA
>PMBW01000124.1:0-4020 GCA_003153075.1 Dehalococcoidia bacterium
TTGCCGAGATATTCGGGCGTGCGGCCGATCATCAGCCCGGCAATAAATACCGCCACGATGACAAAAGCCAGCATACCGTATAATCCGGAGCCTACCCCGCCGAAAACCACCTCCCCCAGCTGCATCATCCACATCGGCACCAATCCACCCAAAGGAGTGAAGGAATCGTGCATCGAGTTTACGGAACCATTGGAAGCAGCCGTAGTGGCAGTGGCCCAGAGCGCCGAATTGGTAATACCGAAGCGGAGCTCCTTACCTTCCATATTGCCGCCGGGCTGGACGGCGCTGGCCGTTTGGTCGACTCCGAGTTTAGTAAAGACAGGATTGCCGCTTTGTTCCGCCCAGACAGCGACCGACAGCATGACAACAAAGATAAGCATCATGGCGGTCAATAATGCCCAACCCTGTTTGGTGTCCCTGACCATTTTTCCGAAGGTATAACACAACGAAGCCGGAATCAGCAGGATCGCCAGCATCTCGAGGAAGTTCGACAACGGAGTGGGGTTTTCAAAGGGGTGGGCGGAGTTCACATTAAAGAAACCGCCGCCGTTGGTGCCCAGTTGTTTGATAGCTTCCTGAGAAGCAACCGGGCCGACCGAGATCACCTGTTCATTGACCGGNNTGTCCGGCGGGATCCTGAACAGACTGCACTAATTGCGCTTGTTGAGAAGCGCCGAAGGTTTGCACAACACCCTGCGAAACCAGTACCACTGCCAGGATTAAGGACAACGGTATCAAAATATATAAAATGCTTCTGGTCATGTCCACCCAGGCATTCCCGATCGTCTCTACAGAATGCCGGGCGAAGCCGCGAATCAGCGCAACCAAAACGGCCATACCGATAGCTGCAGAAAGAAAATTATGCACCGCCAGCCCGACCATTTGCGTCAGATAGGTCATGGTGGTTTCGCCGCCGTAACTCTGCCAGTTGGTATTACTGTTAAAACTGACCGAGGTGTTAAATGAAAGATCGGGGGATACCGCGCCCAGATGCTGGGGATTAAACGGCAGAATTGCCTGTAAACGCTGTAACAAGTAGAGAGTAACCAGACCAACCAGGGTGAACAATAGCATCACGAAGGCGTATGTTTTCCAGTCCATTTCTTCCTGGGGTCTCACACCGGTAATACGGTAGACGAACCGCTCCACCGGCCCCATAACAGGGGACATGAAAGTGCGCTCTCCCTGGTAAACCCCGGCCATATACCCGCCTAACGGTTTGACCAGTAAAAGCAGGACCGCCAGGTAAAGAACAATCTGCAACCAGATAAATGAGGTCATTTGAACCACTCCGGTTTGAGCAGCGCAACGATCAAATACACTAACAGGCCAAACGCGATAATTCCTGAAATTACATATAAAATATTCATTTTACTGCTTCATCAAACGCTGACAGAGCAAAATAAGGCCCGCTGTCGCCAATAAAAATACGGCAATGATCGCCAAGAACAACAAATCACTCATAATTTTGATTATAGCTGGTAAAAACCCGAAAATTATCAAGATAGTGTCAAGAAAAGCACAAGGGCTACCAGTTGATCCGGTATTGCCGGTTTGATTCTTTGATGAGTTCAATGCTATGACGCAGTTCCGGGATCCTGTCTTGATGTGCGCTGTTTTCACACTGTTTTATTATGGCTTCGATGACCTGAATGTAGATTTTAGTTTCCTGTGTATATTTCTCCATCCATTGCGGTTGAACCTGATCCCAGATGCTCAATTTTCTTGCTTCACTTTCTACTAAATACAGCAAGGTAATTCTAGTTATCATACGCGCTTGAATGTTTTGTACCGGGTTAAAAGAGGCGCCGTCAATTGTCACGGGCGGCCTTTCCTCACAGGACAAAATCGGCAGGTCGGCGGTTCTGCTACATATGATCCCTAACAATATTCCGGCTATCTTCTTTTTGGGCTTTTTTTCGAGCCATTTTAAATATTCGTTTATCGTCCCTGTCTTAAGCGCTTTGCACATGTGGAGAGCGTATTGGGATGGGTTTTTATCAGGCCGGCACCCGTACGTTTCCTGCCGGTCTATTTTTATAAACATGCCATTGAACGGAGCTTTTTGGTTTGATAATATCTGCGGGTCTTGTTTTTTAGTTTTTTGTCCCCAAAATAGCCGAATCATAATGAGAAGTTTAGCACCGGATAATACGATTATGGTCAAGAAAATATCAAGGAACCGTCAAGAAAGCGTCAAGAAAAACTGTTCATAACTCACTACTTCAAACTATTTTTCGGAAAGTTGATTGCTGAACGCGGAAAGCTCCTTACGTTTGACAGCAGGCTGCGCAATCGGTTAGAATAATCTACTCTCTTCCCCGTCCCGGAAATTTCCCCAAAAAACTATGAATGATATCATTTTGAAGGAGAAAAAGCATGGCTGCGGAGAAACTAAGCCTCATTGATGAATTGTATACGGAATGGAATAAAAACATCGGGCATATTATTACCAGCGAAGAGCACCGCGCGAAAGGGCCCGGATTTGCCAACAGTGTTCTTAACTATGATTGCACGCGTGATGGGATACGCATTTTTGTGGACGGTGAAGGGGATTTAAATCCGCTGTACCGGGATCCGGAATACGGCAAAACTACCAAATACAAATGCATGATCGCACCGCCGAATTACCTGTACACCATATGTTATGCCCAGCGTCCCTACGACCACGGCAAGATGATCCCCGGCATCGCCGGATTTTACTCCGGCTGCGAGCGTGAATTTTTCCGCCCGATCTGCGTGGGGGATAATTTTACCTACCGGATCATGTGCCCCTCTGAAAATATCATGAAAAAAAGCCAATTTGCCGAGCGGATCATGCAGTCGTTCGAGAAAGTAGACTATTACCGGCAGGGCGGAGAAATCGTGGCCGGTTACAGCAGTTACGAAACCTGGGCCGATGAAGAGAAAATCAAGGAAAGGAATAAATACGGGCACCTCGATAAAGAGCCAGTATATTCCAAAAAAGACCTGGCGGATATCAACGCGGAGCAGGATAGAGAAGAGATCCGCGGCGCAAACCCCCGTTACTGGGAAGATGTGAATGTCGGGGATGAATTATGCCCGGTGGTGCGCGGGCCGCTGAGCGTCACCGACGCCAGAGCCTGGCATGCCGGCGGGCACGCTCACATGTTGGCGGACCGGTTAAACCGCATTCTCTGGGCGGAGCAGCCTGTGGAACAGGATTTTGATATGAACGTCATCGGCACGGCACACCCGCGGGAAGCGGTTGCCGGGCAGCATCCGGAAGCCTGGCGGTTTATCCTGCTAACCAACTGGATGGGTGACGACGGGTTCCTCTGGAAATTTAACACACAGATCCGTCGATTCGTAATGCTGGGCGATACAACCTGGGTTAAAGGAAAGGTCATCAAGAAGTATTGCGATAACGGCAAGTATTGCGTGGATATCGACGTTAAAAATGTGCTGCAAACCGGCGAGCTTTCGATCATCGGCGGGGCAACGGTAATTCTGCCCTCCCGGGAATTTGGACCGGTAGTTTATCCGCAACCCTGGAACCGCGTCCCNNAAAAAGTAGTTTCGTCAGCGAATATGTCATCAGATGAAGCTACTTTTCTTTTTTTTATCAACTTGACAAAATAGCACGTTGGTACTAGAATGAACGAACACTAGGAGGTAAGAAGTGAAAAACAAGTTTATAATTATGACACTAAGCATCCTGCTCATCTCCGCCATGATACTGGCATCCTGCACGACCAAGGCAACAACGACTACCACTACTACCACCTCAACAGTTCCAGCATCCACAACCACTAAAACTACAACCACATCTACAACCGCTATCCCGCCCACGTCAACCACTAAGACTGCCACTGCAAGCGGAAACTGGTGGGATAAACTGGGTGTACCGCAATACGGCGGTGAAATGGTCATCCGCAGCCAGACCGACATCGTGTTCTTTGACCCTTACCAGGGCGAGACACTGATGTCTTTCATGTGGGGCTGGCAGGAACAACTCTTTACGACAGACTGGAAGATCGACCCGGCAGTACAGTCATA
>PMBW01000124.1:4035-5229 GCA_003153075.1 Dehalococcoidia bacterium
TTTGTCGCCGATGACATCGTTTTCCACTTTAACCGGATGTTGGGCCTGGGCAGCGGCTTTACCAAACCCGCACCATACTGGGGTACTGTCGCCTGGACCAAGTCCCTGACATCAATATCTTCCCCGGATAAATACACAGTTGTAATCAACTGGAACACCCCTAACCCTGAATTCGTCAACGAAAACCTGGAAGCGCCCGGCGCCTCGACGACCATTGAAAATCCCGAAGCTGTCAGGCAGTGGGGCGATGTGGCTGACTGGCATCATGCCATCGGCACCGGACCGTTTATCTTAAAGGATTTTGTGTCCGGCAGTTCAATGACCATGGTCAGGAATCCCAGTTATTATCAAAATGACGAGCGTTATCCCAATAACCAGCTGCCTTACTTCGATTCAATCCGGGCGCTGGTAATACCGGATAATGCGACGGCAATCGCGGCGATGCGCACCGGGAAAATCGACCTGATGGACTCCATGCCGCTGGCAACCGCTCAACAATTGAAGAAATCGAACCCCGATATCGTCCAGGTCGCTGTACCGCAAGGCGTGGGTGTTTCCATGGACCCGCGCAACGATATGAAACCATATAGCGATATCCGCGTTCGCATTGCGTGCCAGATGGCGATCAACCTGCCGGAAATCGCGGCCACTTACTACGGCGGCACGGTCGACCCGTCTCCGTTGTCCCTGACTACCGCAAACCTGGTCGGTTGGGGCTGGCCTTACGCGCAATGGCCTCAATCGCTGAAAGATGAATATGCCTATAACCCAACCAAGGCCAAGCANNGTCGGCATTGATATGGAAATCAAACCGCTGGATTCCGGCACCTTTGCTTCTTTTGTGAACACCGGTCACAAGAATACAGCATTCGTCATGCGTAATTCAGGCGCGCTCGGGTTAGCTTTCTACCCGCTGCGTCACCTGTTGCGCTACGGCACCGGACAACCGGCTAACGCGGCCATGGTTGCCGGTTTCGACCACTTCTATAATGACGCCCTGGCCGCCACCTCGGTAGACGGGGTGAAGAAGATCGTACAGGCCGCCAACGAGGATGTGGCCCGAAATCATTACTCCGTGTCCTTATTATGCCCGATGAACTTCAATTTCTGCCAGCCCTGGTTGAAAGGCTTTAACGCACAGTACGGTTCTTTCGCCGGCACCAACGGCCCGTTCTTCCTGTTCTCCTACGGCGC
>PMBW01000018.1 GCA_003153075.1 Dehalococcoidia bacterium
CTAGTACCTACTTGCATAATTGACTATACTTAATTTTGAGGCCACCCTGATGAACAACTTGTTTGGTCCATTCAAAAGGATGAGCAGTTTGAGTATAAGCCTCAACAAAGTCGTCGATAGCCTGACGAAGCTGTCTAAAAGAAGTTACGCTCAGACCTCGGAGTGCTTGACGCCAGAGAATGCTAAACCAGCATTCAACCTGGTTGATCCAAGAAGCATGGGTAGGCGTGTAATGAAAATGCACATTAGGGTGTTTCGCCAACCAGCGATCATCCTTCGGTTTATGGGTATTCAGATTATCCAGGATGACATGCAGTTCAGTATCAGGATAGTCATCCACAACTTGATTCATGAAGTCCAGGAACTCCCGGCGACGGCGATGAGGATAATGTTCTACCTTCACCATTCCTGTCGCCACTTCAAGAGCGGCAAAAAGGGTAGTAGTGCCATGCCTTTTATACTCATGATTGAATCCCCGCAAAGCCTGGCCATCCGGCAATCGTAACCATCCCTGGGCACGCTCCAGCGCTTGGATGGCCGGCTTTTCATCCACACTGATAACCGCCGCATTCTGAGGAGGGGCCAAGTATAGTCCTACTATATCAGCCGCTTTTTGAGTAAACTCAGGGTCAGTACTGACGCACCAACTATGACGTCTTTGCAGATGAATGGAGTGTTTGCGGAGTACTCTCCAAACTTGATCATGGGAAACATCTCCCAATTGTTGCGCCACCAGATTGCCATTCCAACTGGCATATCCCACCGGAGGATCGCTATCCAGAAGAGCCAGAATTCGGCGTTCGGTTTCCTGAGTGTAACGGGGTTTTTTACCCGAACGCTGACCATCTATCAATCCTGCAAAGCGAGATTCGGCAAAACGCCGACGCCATTGTGCCACCATCACACGGGACAATCCAATCTCCTGGGCTATCGTTTTATTCTCCATTCCTTCAGCAGCCAACAGAATCAAGCGGGCTCTTTGAACCTCCCGAAAAGGAGCCGTGCGGGTACGGGTAATTTCTTCCAATTTTTGTTTTTCTTCTATGGTCAACTTTATTTCAACTTTCGATTTTCGCATACTCTTATTATACCAGAGAGCATGTATTTATGTCTACTTATTTATGCAACTAGGTACTAGATAACGTTAGAAACAGCTAACATTTATATCTGAATCATACCTCTGATCACTTGCAGATGGCGGAGAAAGACCGCCAACCGCTTTGACTGATACCGCCCGTTGAATGTTAGAATAAGATAACATTTTCTTAATGGTTTGGATAGGGTCAAAAAATGAAAAAAGTATCGATCGCCATTATTCTGACTGCGCTGGTAATAACGGTTGCCTTTATCACGTTGAAAGCTTATGTTGTATTGCCGGTAGTTCTTCTCGGGGTGCTGCTGATCGGTTACCGGGAGCTTTGGTCGCTGGTGAGAACCGGGAAAATGCCGCCCTTTGACGAGCGGGTCCGGGACAATACAAACAGTTCCGTCCGTAACGCGCTGGTCTTTTTTACAGCGATTGCTGTATTGTTAATGCTGATTTTCAGTTTGAATTGGGCCTGGCGCCCGACTTTACTGAGCTTGCTGGCAGGTTTGTTTGTAGCCGTCAGCGCAGTCTATTTCCTCTCCTATCTGTTCTACGACCGTATCGAGCCTTATCTCGATGAAAAAGGGCAGCGGTGGCTGAGGAATTTTCTAATCATCGCTGCGACTTCGATCGGTGTCTTCATCCTGAGTTTTGTTTTACACAATGCGGTGGACGCAGTTTTAAAGTATGAGGAAGGGGTATTTTTTACAATTGCCGTTATCATCGCTCCGCTGGGGCTGGCAGTCGGACTGCTGGGCAGCCTGGGAATATGCATCACGAAATTAATTACGCAGAAACGATAATTGAATTTGGTTGAGTTCCAGACAGATATGAAAACAAAAATGAAGGAATATCGGGCTAAAAATAACCTGACGCAGGAAAAGCTGGCGCAGAGCGTCGGGGTGCGGCGGGAGACCATCATCTTTTTAGAACAGGGTAAGTATAACCCTTCACTGCGGTTGGCTTATAAAGTGGCGAGGACATTAAATACGACTGTCGAGGAGCTGTTTACATTTGAGGATGAGTAAGCCGGATTAAAAACCGGTATTCAAATTCTCCCTGAATCCCTCAGGAGACTGCTGATTTAGTGGCTTTTTTCACTTGTTTCGAAGTTATACATCATCTCTCTGAAGTTATCCAAAAACATTCATTGGTAACGATTATTATGTACATTTTAACTGCGGTTTATCCTTTTTAGCTGCGGTTAAAAAGGACCTCCGATTTTCTTTTAAGTCAGAAAATCTACGGGTATTTCGTTTAAGACTCAAAGATAACTAACAGGTTGAATGAAGGGAAAAAGAAACGAAAAAGCCTCTCACCGTTGCGGTGAGAGGCTTTTTATATTTTTGGTTTTCCGGATTGACGGGTGGTATTAGCGGCAGGCGGAACCTGCTAATTGCCAGGATTTNNCCTCCGATTTTCTTCTAAGTCAGAAAGTCTCCGGAAGTATTTCGTTGAAAATGACTACAGATTCTTCCCACATTTTTTTCTTGAAAATTATCTGAAATTGGGGACCAATGGCGATCAGGTCGTACATTTGCTTCGAATGGCAACGCAAAGTATCTCCGGTTTTAAACCTACGAGGAATGACAAGTCGTGAATAATGTTATTTGTCATTGTCGGGCGCTTGTCCGCCTCTGGTGGATGACCCGACAATCCAGGAAATTTCGGATAGTCTCAGGTCTGGAGGGATTTATCTGTTTTTCCCGCTGTCTATTTGTGAGCGCTTACTTTATCAGCAGTCTGCTCAGGAGGAAAAACCGCCTTTTGCTTACCTGAATTTCCGTAAATTTATCGCTGCTCTTTTTGGGCAGTTTTTCAGGATTTAGGGGTTATGGTTTGCCCCTGTCAGGCTCAATCCTTGACATGTTCAATTGAATAAGGTACAAATAATAGATAGTACCCCGAAATACCGCCATTGAGTTTTAAAGAAAGCTACCTCCGTTAAGGTGAAGAGTTAAAATATTCAATGACAATAGCTATTCTCTACCGTGATGAGCTTAAGGAATACGACTTCGGGCCCGGTCATCCCTTCCGCGGGGACCGTTACCAGATTTTCCCCAAATTTCTTGCCGAACGGTTAAAGCCCGACGATAACTATCAGATCATCAAAGCCAACTGGGCTACTGATGAAGATCTGCTGCGGATCTGCCAGCGCGATTACATCAACTTCACCAAGCGTTATTACCGCGCGGCAAACCTGGGTTTAGCGGAAGAAGGCGATTTCTTCCAGTTCCAGGCGCTGGATAACCGTCCGATCGGGATGCCCGGCAAGGTAGAAGAAGCAGCCAGATTGGTCGTCGGGCAGGCGAAAATGGCCGCCGACCTGGTGCAAACCGGAAAATACCAGAAAGCGATCTCCATCGGCGGGGGACTGCATCATGCCAAACCCTCGGCCGGGGAAGGTTTCTGCCTTTATAATGACGTCGCTTTTACGGCGATCTACCTGATGGAACGGTATCACCTGAAAAAGATCATGATCCTGGATACCGACGCCCACGCCGGCAACGGCACCGCCGAATATTTTTATTCCGACCCGCGTGTCCTTTTCGTGGATATGCACCAGGATCCCGGCACCATTTATCCGGGGACGGGTTTCGCGGCAGAGATCGGCAGCGGTGAAGGCATCGGCAAGACGATCAACATTCCTTTACCGGTGAACGCCGGTAACGATTCATACCGCTATGTCTTCGAGCACATCATCGAACCGGTAACCAAGGAATTTCAGCCGGAAATCATCATCCGCAACGGCGGCTCAGACCCGCACTTCAATGATGGTTTGACCAGCCTGGGGTTAACAGTGGCCGGGTTTAAAATGATCGGGGAAAAGGTCCGGCAAATGTCCGATATTTGCGGCGGAAAAGTAATCGACCTGATCGCATCGGGATATCACCGTGGGGTATTGCCGTATGCCTGGATGAGTTTGATCGCGGGGTTGGCTGATTTTAAGGTGACGGTGGAAGAACCGAGCGCCATCCCGGCTTCATTGCGCATCGATACGCACATGCCGGAGACCATCAAACTGGTTTCTGAAATTAAAGGTATACAAAAAGAGTACTGGCGCTGTTTCCAGGATTAGCTTTGGATTAACTCCTAATATCCAGGCTCAATCTCCCCCTGACAGGGAAAGAGAATCACGTTTCTTATTCAGTTACAAATTGTCACTGGCCTGCTATAAATAAAATCCTTACTTGTCCAGCCTGATCCCACTGCCCCACAGCTGGTTGCCGCCGGCGTTAATATGCTGGATAGTAACCATGTTTCCGCTATTCGCTCCGTTACCAACGACGCCCGCGACAAAAACACCGCCGGAACCGTCGCTGAAAATAGCCGCGCTGCCCTGGTAGTTATCGGCTGTACCAAATACCTTCATGCCCGTATCACCGAAGAGAAGGTTGCCGTCCGCATCCACGCGCTGCACATAAGTCGGGCCGGAGAGGAAGTGCCCGTTTTGCAACTGCCAGGATAAGATAACACCGCCGCTGCCGTCGGCGTCATATTTAAAATTCCCGATCTGATAACCCTGCCGGGTAGACAACACCTGCTTTTCCGGCCAAAGCGGTGTGCCCTCCTTATCCAGCCTCTGGACATTAAGGTCATTGTGCCTTTGTGTCGGTCCGGTAAATGGAGGAAACGTGTCAATATGCATAGCGATAGTGCCACCCGCGCCGTCGGTTATGGCGTTCGGGTAATACTGCGACAACTTTGACAGCTCACCGCTGCCGCTGACCTGCTGCTGAAAAATTGGGCCCTGATCCCCGGTTTGATATGCCAGGGAAAAGCCGTCGGAACCTGCAGCCCGTAGTGAATCACGTTGATATTCGCCATTGCCGACCATTATTTTATCCGTATTATCCGCCCAGGCGACCGGGCCTTTACGGTTGATTCTGGTGGCATAGACCTGACGCACGGCCATTAACCCATCCTCCTGCCAGATGACAATCGCGCCGCCGTCTCCGTCAGAGATAATATCCTGGTTGCCCGCATAAGTAGGATAGTTCCGGGAGATCGTTCCTTTAATACCGCTGTCGATTTCCTCCTGAGTGATCGCATGAAAAGGGGAAGATTTAATCAGCGACAACCCGGCGCCGCCCCACAGCCGTGTACCGTCAGGAGCGATCTTTTGCAGGCAGAGAAAATCATCGTGGAGAGCTTTAAAATAGGGTTTGAAATTATCCCAGGCGACAATGGCGCCGCCGTCACCGTCGGCAATAATTTTCCAATTCCCGCCGGCGGCCACGGCGGATTTATCCCAAAGCAACTGGCCGGAAGCGTTAACCCTCCGGATAAAGATCGGAACCGGGTTAAAATACGGCGGATTGTTGACACCGGGCGGATTGAATACCATATCGTCCCAGGCGATGATCGCGCCGCCGGCGCCGTCGCTGACCATCAGGAAGGAAGACCAGGGCGGGGCATAAGGGTCGTTTTTAATATTGCCGGATGCGATGGTTACACCGCCCGGTTGCCAGAGCGGTTTGCCTGCGGCATCGACGTGTTGCGCAAAAATACCGCCGGTACTCTCCCAGGCGATGATTACGCCGCCGTGGCCGTCGCTGACAGTATTAACAGGCAAGCTGCCGTGAGCGCCGCCGCGGTAGTTAAAAACGACAACAACGATAAGAATTGCGAGAACGAACATGACACCTGCGGCAATTAACCAGCGCCCGTAATGTTTCATGGTCAGCGCCTCCTTAAAATATCGAAATGAATCACTCTGTCTTAATGAGGCTGTCTGAAATATCAGGATGGAATTGAGACTGTTTTTTTGCAGGCAGCGTCAAGGTATAAGTGACCGGGTCGACTTGCCGGTCTAAAGAGGGCAGTATCAGCAGGCATAAGAACAGCCCTTAAGGCGGAGTAACGGCGTAGTTGCTGCAAAATAGGCGGACTGCCTTGATGTTGTCAGAATAATTCAGGTGCAAACTAAATGTGCCGGTTTGTCCAATTTCGATGTGGAGCCCGATCTGACCATTAACTTTTACGGAATCCAGAGTCCAGGCAATCTCTTTTCCGGCGGCATCGTAGCCTACCGCGTACAAAGTTATCTCTTTATTCACCTTACTGTTGTTTTGCACACTGCCGCTGACGGTTAAAACATTGGTGCCAATATTAATGATCTGGCTGGTTTTGGTCGACATATATGTTCTATCACTGGCAGTTTTACCAATTTTAACGGTCTGCAGTAAAACTTCCGAAGATTCACTTTTGGCATTAGCGATTAAATTCCCCGGAGACGGAGCCACTCCGATTGCCAGTTCACTGGAACTTTTTCCGCCGCGTGATAAAAATACAGCAGCAACACCGATAATCACCACACCGACCGCCAATAAAATCATCAGCATTCTCATTTTACTATTCATTAAAAATGTACCTCCGTTAAAACCCTATATTAAATATATACGTAAAATCCGGCGAAAGGTTACATCATTTTCTAAATATTTTTATCGGCATGTTTCTTATTATCCGTAATTACCTGGTAACCACATAAGATCCGGAGTTTTTCATATGATCAAACAACCAGTCTTCGCCTCCCTGATAGGTATAAGAAAGACTTTGCGCATTACCTGCATTACCCATATATTCCTGAGGTATTCCTTCGGGGTTTATAGCATACCCGTACACGACCAGGCGTCCGGTTCCGGTCGAAGTACCGGCGGGGAATACCGCCACTACCTGGGGTTGACCGGGCTTAAGTGTCTGATTGGGTAACTTGTTGCGGACATCAGCCCGCAGTTTTTCCATGTCTGTATTGCTGATCGCGTTATCATATTTGCACATTATCACCGCCGCGGCACTGTTACCATCCTCAGATACTACCACTATTGACGCTACGGGCGGATCTGCGGATGGATCTATCATTGCTATACGTGAATTTGAGCGTACGCAACCGGTACACACAACAGCTAACGTTACGCATATTAAAAAGAATCCCAAAATTGATTTCATTCGCTCGATTCTACCGTTTTATAAATTGATACTTTCACCAGCTATCTTATCACTATCGATACTTGTTGGTAAAAGAATTGAGTTGTGAGTTGATAGTTATGAGTNNAGGGACTACGGCACTTTGAAATGGAAAACCCAGGGGCCGGACAGGCGTTGCACACCGCCTAGATTGGCACAAAATACCATCTCACTCAAAGTTAACGTGCCTGTTCCATGTTCACCGGTGTAATCGCCAGTAAAGAATACCTGATGTACCGGGTCCAGACTGAAAGCGCTGCCTGCATCTGCCGATTTACCGGAGGGCAGAACCATCGAGACGACAGGAATTAATTTGTCCTGGACTTTTTCCGAGGGTAAAATTTGAAAGACAGCACGGGTTTCATAAGGGCTGATCACCACTTTCTCCAGGGTAACTGGAATACCTGCCGCCTCAACAGTTTGGTTAATATCAATCATCTTGCCGGCATGGAACGGCAGATTGAAATTAAAGATGAATGGACCAATTG
>PMBW01000242.1:0-144 GCA_003153075.1 Dehalococcoidia bacterium
TCCAAACCGGTGCTGCTCAAGCGCGGTCTGGCCGCGACAATTGACGAATTACTGATGTCGGCCGAATACATTATGTCCGAGGGTAATGCGCAGATCATCCTGTGCGAACGCGGTATCCGGACATTTACCAACACCACGCGCAAT
>PMBW01000242.1:200-16082 GCA_003153075.1 Dehalococcoidia bacterium
TACCTCGAACAATTCGCGCAATTGATGAAAGAGATTAAATTACTGGGGAGAGCTGGGGTTTAGTTCTGATAAGTGGGTGCAAACCACAATTATCCACATCCACACCGGCGGAGGCCGATGTCACGGAATAATACTCAATTTTGAAATTTGACCCTTGATTCTTGATTATTTGTTAGTTGGTTCGGTGGGCTTGTCCCACTTGTCATACCGTCCCACCAGTGGTATAGTAAACATATGGCTAATAAAATTATTAAAAACAACAATTTTTATCAGGTAGCATCAAACGTCAAACCGGACGTAAAGAAAAGAGTGGTGCTTTGCAAAGAAGCAATTGCCGAAGGCGTTACGTACCATGTGTACCGCAATGAAATCGGGCAAATAATCCTCGATCCGCAAATCAGTATCCCCGCTTCAGATGTATGGCTATATCAAGACGCCAAAGCTCGCGAGTCAGTTGCAGTCGGGCTTAAGCAGGCAGCCGAAGGGAAAATAAGAAAAATCAACATGAAAAATCTTTAGGAATCGTTTTTGTTTGAGATATATTGGACATTCCGAAGTGAATCGGATTTTAACCAGCTAAAATCAAACCCGTCTCAGAATAAACACTACAAGGCTGTTAAAAAGACGATTGAATTATTAGCCTCCGATCCCCACCATCAAAGTCTGCAAACCCACGAATTTACCAGCCTCAAAGGCCCCAATAGTGAAAAGGTCTTCGAGGCTTATGCCGAACAAAATTCTCCATCCGCCTACCGTGTTTTCTGGTATTACGGCCCCGCTAAATCGCAAATCACGATATTTGCAATCACGAAACATCCGTAGATGGTTCCTCTCAAGTAATTCCATTCCCCACTGCGTGCGTATTGACAGATACCCCTGCTTTCGCTAAAATAGTCAGATATGAAAGAGACCGCTATGTCCAATGTAACGATCCGCGAAGCGAAAGCGAGCGATGCCGTTGCCATTGCCAGAGTTGATTTTGAAACATACCGGACAACGTACGCAGGTATCGTTCCGCAGGACTTTTTAAACGGTCGCACATATGAAAAACGAATCAGTGTCTGGGAAAGCCGCTATTCCGATTCCAGCAAGTTATGGAACGATTGGTTTATTTACGTCGCTGAGGATAAAGACAGCAAAGTAGTTGAGTTTGCCGGCGGCGGGCCTCAGCATGGCAATGTCCATGGTTAATCAGGCGAATTGGGATTCATCTATTTATTGAAATCGCATCAACATCAAGGCACCGGAAGGCGATTAGCGGCTACAATTGCAAACAGATTAAAACAGCAAGGCAACAATTCAATGCTGGTGTGGGTTTTTACACAAAACCCGTACAGGGCTTTTTATGAGGCTTTAGGCGGGCAAATAGTGGGCGAAAAAGAAGTCAATTATGGTGGAAAAATATCAAGGAAATCGCCTACGGCTGGCAGGATTTGACCGTATTCGAAAAGATGGAAAAACCAGCCTGTCTGTGATCCTGCTATTTTTCTTTACGCTTACTTTCTTGCCCACACATTAATCCTCCTGAAAGTCTCGAAACATGTCCCGTCTTTCTGCAGCGTCGCGTCGATCATTCTCTCCATGACGTAGTTTCTGAAACTCTGTTTTTTCGTTGAAGGAATGACCTCGAGGAAAGGTACCAGGCTCGGCTGGTCGATCCACTTAACAATTGAACTTACATCGGGGAAATAGCGGTCGGCATTTTCTCCCCACACTTTCGCTTCTCGAAATGGATATTCTTTGACCAGCGCTTCGTAGCTCACGATTTCAGGGAAATACCACGGCAATTCAAAACCGCTAAAGTATGCCTCATATTCCGGTAGTTGTATTGCCATTTGGATAATCCTGATGAAATTAATGCAATTGCCTTCAGCCCCAAAGTTAAAACGCAAAAAGCCGTTTGGCTTTAGACCGCGGTAGACGTATTTCAGCAGCCGTTTATGGTCTTTGATCCAGTGCAGTGTGGCATTAGAAAAAACCACATCGAATTCATTATCAAAGTCCAAACTATTGATATCCTGCACCTTGAACGACAGGTTTTTCCTCTCCAATTTACGCGCGGTTTCGATCATCCCGCGGGAGCCATCAATACCCAGCACAAATCCATCGGGCGCCAATTGGGCTAACTCCGCGGTTAGGGCGCCGTCCCCGCACCCGAGATCCAGGATGCGCTCGTTCCCCTTCAGTTTAAATTCCGCGATGATCTTGTTCCCCCATTCCTTCTGATGCGTCGACGCTTTTTTGTATTTTTCTCCATCAAATTCGTGCGGCATTTGCTGCTCCTTCTCTCGATTATCGTAATAAAATAAAAAGCCCGGGAGTTTTTGTCTCTCGGGCTGAAGGTCGATTAATCGTGAATTATTTCAGGTAGTTTTTAAGTTATAACAGCACGCTCCCCAAGCCCGCCGGACAAAAGCCCGGAGATTGTAAGGGTAAGTAATGCGATATTTGACCGGTTGATTTGAAACATGGACTATTCTTTCCATCCATTCCTGTTTAATAATGTGTATTCTACGATATTAAGACAAACAATGTCAATTTTGAATATTTCATCCAATCATCGGAAAAACCTAAATCTTGAGCAGTTTTTCCAGGTGGTCTGCNNTCTTCGGCGGTGACTTTATCGATGACAGCAACCACTTCTTCCACATCCATGATACTGCTGTTGAGGATCTCCTGGCCGCCCACCCAACCGGCTACACTGCGGCTATCTTCCATGCGCAGTAAAAGCCTTCCCTTGGAGAGTTCCTTCGCTTTGTTAAGTTCTTCCGGGGTGATTTTTTCTTTTAACAGCGCCAGTTGCTCCAGAATCGCAGTGATACCGATTTCCAGCTTTTTCGGGTGCACACCGGCGTAGACCGTCAGCGCGCCTGAATCCTGAAAATGGTCGAGGTAGCTGTGGATATTATAAGCCAGTCCGAGTTTATCGCGGACTTCCAGGAAAAGCCGGCTGCTCATGCCTTCGCCGAGAATTACATTNNTCCACATAGGGTACAAAATTCAAGCGGGTTTTCTTGTTAGCCCAGTCGCCCAGTACTTTGTTAACTTCATTAATGGCTTCTTCATGCTGGATATTACCCGCAATGGCGATGACGGTATTGGCCGGTGAATATTCGCTGGCCATGTAATCCAGCATTTGCTCGCGGGACATCACGGCAACCGATTTATTGGTGCCGGCGACGTCACGGCCCAGCGGATGGTCGGGCCACAGCAATTCATCCAGTATCATGCCCACCAATTGATTGGGGGCATCCTTGCTCATGCTGATTTCTTCGACGATGATCTGGCGCTCTTTTTCGATGTCTTTTTTGTCAAAACGGGAGTGCAGCACCATGTCTGCCAGCACGTCCAGCGCAAGGTGAAAATGAGGTTGAGCAACCTTGCACCAGTAGACCGTCAGTTCTTTATCGGTGCCGCCGTTAAGCACCCCGCCGACCCCTTCGATGGCGCCGGAGATATCCTTGGCGCTGGCTCTTTTTTCCGTGCCGCGGAAACAAATATGCTCAATGAAATGCGAAACCCCGGCTTGATCATCAGACTCGTAGCGGGAACCGGCTCCCATGTAAATACAAACCGAAACTGAGCGTGTGTGCGGCATTGGACAAGTGATAATCCTGAGACCGTTAGGGAGGGTCATTTTTTGGTACAAGGATACACCTCTATACTTTCATTTTAAGGTATGAAACCCGTTTGTCAATGAAAATTATTACGTTAGTCCTCTTTAAGTCTTAAATAAAATACTTCCGCAGGCTTTCTGACTTAGAAGAAACCCGAAGGTTGCAGGTTTGAGCCCTCAGGCGAAATACTTTTGACTTTAAGTCAAAACGTACNNTTGAAAGGGATATGTTTCCGCAATCGAAATGTACGCCCTTGAGGGCCGCAGACCGAACTACTTTTGCCTTAAGCAAAATATGTGGGAAAGAGCCAGATAGAGTCAAACTTAATAAACCCATCAGCTTACCGCTATCCGCGCATCAACCACCCAGTAACCCTGTCCTGCAGCAAGTACCTTGACCGGGTTAAAGTCCAGTTCGGTGATCTGCGGGTTATCCTCGACCAGCGCGGAAAGCCGCAGCAACAGGTCTTTTAAAGCCGGTTTATCGGCGGGCGGAGTGCCCCGGAAACCGTCAAACAATTTGTACATTTTGATCGAGCCGATCAGTTCCTGCGCGTCCAGTTCGGTGAGCGGATTCAAGCGGAAGGCCACATCGTTCATTAACTCGGCATTGACGCCGCCGATACCAAACATGAGAAGGTGCCCGAAAGACGGATCGTTAGAGACACCGACGATGGTCTCGACCCCTTCGCTGACCATCTTCTGGATCATCACGCCGTCCATCTGGTCGGCTTTGCCCAGTTCGGTCAATTTCGCCTTAATATCTTCGAAGGCCTGTTTCGCTTCAGCTTCGGTTTTGATATTGAGTTTGACCCCGCCGACATCCGTTTTGTGCGTGATCGTGGCGGAGGCCAGTTTGATCACGACGGGGAAACCGATTTTTCCGGCGATCACGGCAGTTTCCTGCGCGGTTTTCGCTAATTTTGTTTCCGCGAAGCGGATGCCGTAACACCCCAGCAACTCGCCGATTTGGGGAATCGACAGCCAGTTATGCGGTTGTGCGCTCTGTTTCATCGCGCTGTTGATGATCTGCTTGGCTTTTTCACGGTTGATATCATGCATTTTCGGCGGCGCGCTTTCCGGCCTGGCCAGGCGTTCGGAGTATTCCACCGCTTTCGTCAATGCGGAAATGGCGCTTTCCGGGAATAGATAACTGGGCACGTACTTGCCGGGTGAACCGACTTCGGCGGAAAAGCCTTTATGCCCCATGAAGCAAACCAGCAGCGTCTTTTTATTGCTGCGGTATAGAGGCGCTACCCGCCGCAGGCCATTCTCTACTTCCTTCACATCGACCATCGACGGCGGCACAAAAATAAAGAGCACGGCGTCGCTGCCTTTGTCCGATGCCAGTTCCTGCAGGATACCTTCGAATTCCGCCGGTGAGGCCTGCGCCGTGGTATCGACGGGATTGCCGATATGAATATCGCGTTTCAGGTGGGTTCTTATCGCCGCCAGTGTTTCCGGTAAAATTTCCGGCAGCAGTAAGCCGTGATTAGAAGCCGCGTCAGCTGCCAAAATACCGGGGCCTCCGCCGTTAGTGACGATCACAAGTCTGCGGCCTTTCGGCAGCGGCTGATTGGAAAGCAGGGAGGCCACGTCAAACAGTTCTTCGACGCCGTTCACACGCAGGATACCGGCCTGTTTGAATAAAGCCTGGGTAACCGTCTCGGAAGTGGCTAAAGCGCCGGTATGCGAAGAAGCCGCGCGGGAGCCCGCCGATGTCGAACCGCTCTTGACAACAACAATTGGTTTTTTCGCCGACACCCGGCGGGTGATGCGCATGAAGTTGTGGGGATTACCGAACGATTCCAGGTAAAGTAATATCACTTTGGTCGCCGCGTCGTGCTCCCAGTACTGGACGAGATCGTTAGGGGAAACATCGGCCCGGTTACCGGCGCTGACAAATGTGCTCAACCCGATATTCAAAGACCGGGCATAGTCCAGGATCACTTCGCCCATCGCGCCGCTCTGCGACAGGAACGAGACATTACCCGGTAAGTTATTCGCCGGGGAAAAGGTGGCGTTCATGCTGATCGCGGGGTCGGTATTCAGCACGCCCATACAGTTCGGGCCAACGATGCGCATCCCGTGGCCGAGGGCGATCTCCCGCAATTCCCTCTCGCGGGCTGCGCCCTCCGGTCCGGCCTCTTTGAAACCGTCGGAGATAATAATTAAACCCTTGACACCCTTTTGTCCGCATTCTTCCGCCACTTTCAGCACAACCGGTGCGGCTACAGCTACGATGGCCATCTCCACCTCACCGGGAATCGCTAACACAGAAGGATAAGTTTTGATCGAAGATACCACCTCGATGTTCGGGTTCACCGGGTATACCGCGCCAACATAACCGCTTTGAATTAATGCGCGGACCAGGTTGTAACCGATCGTGCCGGGATTACGGGATGCCCCGACAACGGCAATCGATTTCGGGTAAAGAATCGACTTCAAAGACGCGATGGTAGCCAGGCGTTGTTCTTCCTCTTCTTTGTGAATCGATTTTTTCGTGGCGACGATCGGCAGAATAACATGGGAAATATTTTTATCCGATACTTTGGTCACGTGAAAACCAAAACCGGAAACCAGCGTATGGATCGGTTCGCGGTCCAAAGGAACGTCCGTTTCAAAAGTGGAAATACCCTGACCGCGGGCAACCCTCCCCAGGTCCTCCAATAAAACCAGACCTAGGCCCTTGGCCTGGTATGTTTCATCGATCAACATGAATAATTCCGCGGAATTCTTGCCGGGCAGTTTATAATAGCGGGCGATCGCCACCATTTCTTTGCCGTCGTGCACTACTTCGGCGGCCAGTACAAAAGCGGATGTATAATCCACTTTGCAGAAATTACGCAGGCTTTCGATCGTGGGCGCTTCTTTGGGATGCCCCAGACGCAGGAATTTACTCTGGCCGTTAATGCCGTGAATGAAATCTACGCAGGATTCGGCATCTTCCGGATGGATTGATCGTAAAAGTACCGTCGAACCGTCTTCAAGAGACACATTGGTTTCATATTGGGCCAGATTTTCCGTTTCCATATCTTTAACCTCGAAATAATTTAATCTTTCAGTGTGAACAATCAATATAACCGTTAATAAGATACTAGCATAAATATTGGGTACTTCAATGTGCCGGATAAAATTGTAAAGATCAGATAAATATAGGCAGTCTGTTTTCAGTTTCGAAGAATCAAGATTCAAATATCAATAATCAAAGCATGCATAGATTTCGCAGATTATCGAAATGCTTCCGGCTGCAGACCGGCAGATAACCTATTCCCCTTCCACCGCGTTTTTGATCACTTCAATGCGGGTAGGTTTTCCTGTTCTATCCAGTTCCACCGCAACGAAATCGATGCGCCACTGCGGCAGCGGACAGTCGTGGGTTTGTTGATAGCGGGCGGCAACGTTCCTCAAGTGCTCTTTCTTTCTGGCGGTGACCGATTCTTCTGGACTGCCGAAAGTAAGGCTGGTCTTCGTCCTTACCTCAACAAAAACAAGATAATCGCCGTCATTGGCGATTATGTCAACTTCCCCTTCTTTGCAGCGGAAATTAGTCTCGATGATTTTATACCCCTGTTTTTTCAGGAAATCCGCTGCCAGTTGTTCGCCGATGATGCCAGTTGTTTGTCGTTTCATAGCAGCATCATGGTATCCCGCACGGGCTGAAAAGAGCAGCGGTGGATCGGCGAAGGCCCCAGCCGCTGCAGACAATCGAGGTGCGCCGGTGTGCCGTAGCCTTTATGTTCGGCGAACTTATACCCGGGGTATTTATTATCCATTTCCATCATGTAATGGTCGCGGGAGACCTTGGCAATAATAGAAGCGCAGGCGATCGAGAAACTGAGACAGTCGCCGTGAGTGATGCCTTTTTGCGGCAGATCGACTTCCGGAATATCAAAAAAGTCCACCAGCAGGAAATCCGGCCCTGGACTTAACCGGTCGACGGCCGCTTTCATAGCTAACCGTCCGGCTTTAGCAATACCTTTTGTATCAATTGTTTGAGCGTCAGTGAAGCCTATGCCGAAACTGATCGCGGCTTCCTGAATAAGTGGAAAGAGTGATTCTCTTTCCTTTTCCGTCAGTTGCTTACTATCATTAACCTTACGCTTCCATTTAGGTTTGAAATCCGGGGGTAAAATTACCGCGGCGGCAACCACCGGCCCGGCGAGCGGCCCGCGTCCCGCCTCATCGATCCCGGCAACATAGCGGTAACCTTGCTGCCAGAGGTCTTTTTCTTCAATAAATGTCGGCGGCCCGAATTTTTCCATATTGGTTAACTCATTCAGCAAGCAAGCTGCTTACTTTTTCCCAGATAATCTGCTGGATCTTTGCTTTGGACAGGCAGGCATCTACGACCAGCCAGCGCTGCGTATCTTCCACGGCCAGGCGCAGATAACCTTTTCGTACTCTTTGATGAAAGGCTTTGGCTTCTTTTTCAAAGCGGTCCGGTTCCTGCCCTGTCTTGCGGGCAAATCCGTCGCTGACCGGGATATCCAGCAATACGGTCAGGTCAGGTTTCAGTCCGGCAGTAGCCAGGCTATTGATTTTGTTGATCGTGTCAATATCAATTTTCCGGCCGTAACCCTGATATGCAACAGTAGAATCCGTGTAACGGTCACAAATCACTATCTTATGCTGTTTCAGCGCAGGCCTGATGACTTCCGCTACCAGCTGGGCGCGTGAAGAATTGAAAAGCAACAACTCAGTCGTAGGAGCAATATCAGTGCCCTGCGCCCATTTAAGAAGACGGGTCAATTTCTCTCCCAGCATCGTGCTGCCGGGTTCATGGATCAAAATCGCGGGCATATCCAGCCGGTTAAGCTTTCGGTATAGCGCCCGTGTTTGTGAACTCTTACCGCTGCCCTCGCCGCCTTCAAAGGTAATAAAAAGAGACATCTCGCACTCCAAATATCTTATAGCCAGTTTAGCACTTGCCGCCGTTAAACGCCAAGTCATTGGTGATGCAGTAAATAGTTATGAGTTTTGCCTAATTAGGAATGAGAGCAATGGATTTACCTGTCACGCACCATTTATTTTACAGTATTTTTTCAAAAAAACATCAGCGTTAATTTATAAAACTAATCCCAATCCCTTTGTCCCCTACTTGACAAGTGTATTTCATTAGAATATCCTATGGCTAAAGTAACTTATTTATCAATCATGAGAGGAATACTTATAGACTTAATTTCCCGAGTAATTGTTTGCGATTCCTGATCAAATCCCCACCTCCTGTTTAAAAAGTGTTTCAGCTGTAATTGAAATATAGCGAAAAAAGTTGAGGAGGTTGTATGAAAAGGAAAACGGTTATTCTCTCTTTCCTGGCGATTATTGTTAGTATATCCCTCATTTTTTCCAGCGCCTGTTCTACCGGCGGCACAAACGCGGGTAACTCATCGACCACCGCGAATTCAACACCCCAGGTCATCACTTTAAATCTGGCGGTTGAGAACAACACTATCGACCCAAATCGCGCCTCATGGGTTAGTGAAAGAACTATCCTGGTCCAGGTCTTTGACGGATTACTTACTTTTAATCCTGACCTCTCTTTAGCTCCTATGGTTGCCAAAGAAATACCCACCGTGGGCAACAAAGGTATTTCCGCCGACGGCAAAACCTATACCATCAAGTTGAAAAATAACGTAACCTGGAGTGACGGCACCAAGGTCACCGCCAAGGATTTCGTTTTCAGTATCAAAAGGCTTTTTAGCCCGGATCTGGCAGCCGAATATGAATCGTTCTATAACGACATCGTAGGCGGAGACGCGTATTTCGGATCCGCCGGTAAGTCTGCATCAGAGCAGCAAGCGTTGAAAGACGCGATCGGTGTCAGAGCCGTCGATGATTATACATTGGAAATCAAACTGATTGACTCGCTGCCGACATTCTTACAATTACTTGCGCTTTGGCCTGTGTACCCTATCCGGCAGGATATGGTAGACAAATACGGCGATAAATGGGCACAGCCTGATGCAAGCGGCGCCATGCCCAACTACATCGGCAACGGGCCATTCATTCTGAAAGAATGGGTACAGCAGGACCACTACACCCTTATCCGCAACGAAAAATACTGGGGCACGAAGCCGAAGCTAACGCAGATTACTTTCAAAGAACTTACCGATGCCAATCTGGCATTGGCGGCTTATAAAAATAATGAAATTGATATGTCCGGCGTCCCCGGCGGCACCGAGCAAACCACGATGAACGACCCGGTGCTCAGCCCGCAGATTCTAAGATTCCCGACACTAAGTACTTACGCCTTCCAGTTTAACGTTACAAAAGCGCCGTACGATAATAAGGTACTACGGCAGGCGCTTGCCTGCGCGATCGATCGGGCTGCTTATATCGATAAGGTCAGACACGGCGTCGGCAAGGTAGCTTTAAGCTGGATACCACCTGGAATGCCCGGATTTGATGCTAACCTGGGGACAGATTGGGCTTTTAATCCTACGAAAGCCAAACAGCTGCTGGCCCAGGCCGGTTATCCGGATGGGAAAGGCTTACCGGAACTTAAATTCCAGATCGCGAACACGGGCGCCAATCCCACCATCGCTGCTTTCCTGCAGGGTCAATTGAAAGATAACCTCGGTATTAACCTTACCGTAGAGCTCATGGAATCGAAGGCCTACAGCGCACTATATAATGCTAAACAATTCACCTGGGGCTTTACCGGTTGGGGCGCTGATTATCCTGACCCGGACAACTGGTTACCTCAGCTATACGGCACTGGCGCCGGCAATAATAAAACAGGTTACAGTAATCCGGCTTTCGATGCGCTGGCAGCTCAGGGTCTCAAAGAATTAGACAACACTAAACGGCTGCAAATCTGGGCACAAGCACAGGCCTTAGTCGTAGCCGACCAGCCGATGATTTATGTATTCAACCGCGAAACCTTTGTTCTGCTCAAACCATGGGTCAAAGGAATGGTCACTACCGGTTTGGATGGCAACGTTGCCGGCGACACCTTCCTGAGAAATGTCTACATTCAGAAATAGCATCCATTGAATTAGATATCGTGTACCTCGGGGGAGCAAAATACCGCCTCCCCTGAGGTACAAGCAGATTAAAGGTCGGTTAATGGGCAGATTTATAGTACGAAGAGTATTATGGCTTATTCTGGTGCTCTTTGTTGTGCTTTTAATTACCTTTATCTTGATGCACCTGGTACCCGGCGGCCCATGGGATAGAGAAAAAACCCTGGCGCCCAAAGTAATCGAAGCCCTCAATAAAAGATACGGGCTCGACCTGCCGCTGTGGAGGCAATTCGTCAATTACGTCTGGGGTGTACTGCACGGCGACCTGGGGCTTTCTTACTCCTATTCAGACCGCACGGTAGTGAGCATTTTAGTTCACGGCATACCGAAAACCGCGACTTTAGGCATTCTGGCCTTTGTAGTTGCCCAGGCCATTGGAATTCCATTTGGAGTAGCCGCCGCATTAAAACAAAATAGCCCCGTAGATTACGCTTCGGTGTTATTTTCCACGATCTTTGCCAGTATCCCCGGTTTTGTCCTGGGCATATTATTAATGGTACTTTTCTCCGTCGTTTTACACTGGCTGCCTACCAGCGGCTGGGGCACTGTGGAGCAATTGATCATGCCGGTTTTTTGCCTGGCCGCACTGCCGGCCGCACAAAGCGCCCGTATCACACGCGCCAGCACCCTAGAAGTAATGCGTCAGGATTATGTCCGCACCGCACGCTCAAAGGGTATCCGGGAAAACACCGTGCGCGTCCGCCATATTTTCCGCAATTCGCTGATCCCCGTCGTGACCGTGGCCGGGCCGGAACTGGCCAACCTGATCACCGGTTCATTTATTATTGAAAATCTCTTCGCCATCCCAGGTGTCGGCAGGCTTTTTGTGCAGGGGATTTTCGCACGGGACTACACCCTGATCATGGGCGGCGTGCTTTTTTATGCCATCGTTATTGCCCTGCTCAATCTGGTGGTCGATATCCTCTATGCGGCGATTGACCCGCGCATCCGTTATGAATAAGGAGAGAAATTGGCTGTTGAAATAAATACCCCCGTTGTCTTCGAACGCCCGCCGCATACACTGTGGGGGGATGCTATTATCCGTTTGCGGCGGAACTATTTTGCTATGGGCGGGTTGGCGTTTATCATTCTGCTCTCATTAGCCGCTATATTTGCGCCGTTGATCACGCATTACGGGTTTGCAGACCAGCACCTGGACCAGATACTGCAGGGGCCTTCGGCGCTACATTGGATGGGCACCGACCAGTTAGGACGGGATACGTTCGCCAGACTGCTCTACGGCGCACGAACCTCCCTGGCAGTGGGGATTTTTACCCAATTTATCGTTATCGTGATCGGCTTACCGATCGGGGCAATTGCCGGCTATGCCGGCGGCAAAGTAGATAATTATATCATGCGTTTTGTGGATGTGATGTATGCTTTCCCGGACATCCTGCTGATTATCCTGTTGCGTTCCGTGCTCGGAGGCAGTATTTACATGCTCTTTCTTGCCATCGGACTGGTGGCGTGGGTCAATATTTCGCGGTTGGTACGCGGGCAACTGATGGCCTTGAAATCACGGGATTTTATCAGCGCGGCAAGGGCGATGGGCGGTATGGGGCGCTACATCACATGGCGGCACCTGCTGCCGAATTCCCTGGGACCGATAATTGTTTCCATTACTTTTAATGTGCCGCGCGCTATTTTCACGGAGGCTGCGCTCAGTTATATCGGTATCGGCGTGAAACCCCCAACTCCCAGCTGGGGGGCAATGATTCAGGATGGTTTTAATCTCATCTTCGCCAAACCGTACATGCTGCTATTCCCGGCAATAGCTCTGGCGCTCCTGATGTTGGCATTCACATTCCTGGGTGACGGGCTGCGCGATGCCCTCGACCCGAAGTTGAGGCGGTAAATATGGCACCTTTACTCGAAGTCCGTAATATTAAGACCTACTTCCATACGCAGGATGGAATCGTGAAAGCGGTGGATGGGGTTTCGTATAACGTAAACCGCGGTGAAACGATCGCTCTGGTAGGTGAAAGTGGCTGCGGTAAAACCGTCAGCGCCCTTTCGATTTTACGGCTGGTCGCCGAACCGGCGGGAAAAATCATCTCCGGTGAGATTCTGTTTGACGGCATCGACCTCCTGAAACTGTCTGATGAGGAAATGCGCAAAATGCGCGGCGCGAAGATTTCCATCATCTTTCAGGAACCGCAGACATCACTCAATCCGGTGCTGACCATCGGCAGACAAATCTCGGAAGGACTTGAATTTCATAAAAACATGTCGCAAAGCGAAGGGTTGCAGGAAGCAATACACCAGCTGAAACTGGTGGGCATCCCCCACCCGGAACGCCGGGTTCACGATTACCCGCATCAGTTCAGCGGCGGCATGCGCCAACGAGTGATGATCGCGATCGCCATCGCCTGCCAACCGCAGCTGATTATTGCCGACGAACCAACCACAGTGGTGGATGTCACCATACAGGCACAGTTACTGGAATTGATCAGGAATATTACCAAAGAACTGAATACCGCTCTTATTCTTATTACTCATAACCTGGGCATAGTCGCCCGCTACGCGCAGAGGGTTTTTGTGATGTACGCCGGTAATATCGTCGAGCACGGCAAGGCGATGGATGTCTATCATTATCCATGCCATCCTTATACTGCCGGGCTTTTAGCCTCCGTACCGCGGCTGGACGAACCGCGAAAAACCCGTTTACTGCCCATCGAGGGACAACCGCCCGACCTGATCGCGCCGCCCATAGGGTGCTCTTTCCAGGCACGCTGCGCTTATTCTATTCCGGATTGTCAGAAAGCTAAACCGCCTTTGGTAGAAATAACTCAGGGCCATTTTGCGGCATGCTGGGTATCGCAAAGAGGAACGAGACAATGGCAGAAGTCGTCATAGAAGTAAACAACCTGGCCAAATATTTCCCGGTGACACGGGGGTTATTCCGCCAGAAAAAAATCGCCGATGTGAAAGCGGTGGATGGCGTCAGTTTTACCATCCATAAAGGGGAAACGCTGGGCCTGGTTGGTGAAAGCGGCTGCGGCAAAACTACGCTTGGTAAATGCGTTTTACAGTTATTACGTCCCACCAGCGGTGAAGTAATCTTCGAAGGCCAGAACTTGTGTGAACTGTCGGATAGAGAACTCGTACCGATCAGGGCAAAACTACAGGTAATATTTCAAGACCCCTACGATTCGCTGGACCCGCGTTTTACGGCGATGGATATCATCGGCGAACCTTTACGGATTCATAAAATTTCCAACGGCAAAGAATATCGGGATAGAGTGGCCGAGCTGCTTGACCTGGTAGGCCTGGCACCGTACATGGCGGAGCGGTATCCGCACGAATTCAGCGGCGGGCAACGTCAGCGGTTAGGAGTGGCCAGAGCGCTGGCTTTACAACCCGAATTTATAATGTGCGATGAACCGTTATCGGCGCTCGATGTCTCGATACAGGCACAAGTTCTGAACCTGCTCGATGATCTGCAGCAAAAGTTCGGCGTGGCTTACCTGTTTATTTCCCACGACCTATCGGTAGTGCGGCACATCAGCGACCGTGTGATCGTGATGTACCTTGGAAAGGTAATGGAGATTTCCAACCGGGATGAACTGTATAAAAACCCGTTGCATCCTTACACGCAGGCTTTGCTCTCGGCGGTGCCCATCCCCGATCCGGCGGTGGAGACGAAAAGAGAAGTCATATTGTTGCAGGGTGAAGTGCCCAGCCCGATGAACCCGCCGACCGGATGTGTTTTCCATCCCCGCTGCTACCGCGCTTTTGCGGATTGTCCCAAAATAGTGCCGCTCCTCGCCGATGCCGGCGGTGGTCACCAGGTTGCCTGCCTGCTTTATAAAACATCAAGACCGTAGCCTCCTCGCCTTGAGGGGAAAATTAAAGTGAGGGTGTACATTAACCAAACTAATTGCCAAGACAGTTTCTTAACGCAAATTNNGGATTATCCGCGGACTGTTTTGCCGTTGCCCTGTGCGGCAGCTGCACGATCAAGACCATCACGCGATTCCAGATATTGAGAGCATCATTATCTTTTGGACTGTTTCAGGCGTTCATGCCGGTGATCGGCTGGTTGGCCGGAAGGATTTTTGTAAACTTCATTTCTAATTTTGACCACTGGCTGGCTTTTGGGCTGTTAGGATTTGTAGGCGGCAGAATGGTCTGGGAATCATTTCACCCTGAAAATGAAGAAAAAACGATCGATATCACTAAGGGTTGGTTACTGCTCACACTCTCCATCGCGACCAGCATCGACGCATTAGCGGTAGGGCTGAGTTTCGCCTTTCTCAATGTCAATATCATCACTGCCAGCCTGCTTATTGGTGTCACCTGTTTCCTGGTGACCATGATCGGCTTTTTGCTTGGCAAGAAAGTCGGCGAATTTGTCGGTAAAAGGGCGGAATTGGTCGGCGGAATAATTCTGATCGGCATCGGGCTCAGAATATTATTGACACACCTGCTGGGATAAACAAAACCCGGCAACACGGATATTTAAAGCGCTGAAATCCGGCGAGGCTACCTTGAAAATGGTGTATCGCGAAAGTTGAGTCGGTGGATAAAAAGAAGCGTAGAATTATAATTTAGTCATTGTGGTAAAGTAATTTTCGATAAACGTAGCAAGTCATACTGCCGTTTTTATAAAACAAAAAAGGTTGTCAGAACCGAAATCGTGTATCCCAGCCCCGACAACCTTATTTTTCTAATTAATAGATGGTTTTAGCGTCTGCCGCCGCGCCCGCCGCCGTCTCTACCGCCACCGCGCTTGTCGCCGTATCCACCGCCACCACCACCATATCCACCACGGCCACCGCCATCTCTGCCGCCGCCACCACCGTATCCACCACCGCCGCCATATCCGCCTCCGCCGTAACCACCGGAGCTTCTACCGCCGCCGCTGCCGCCCTCGGTCCGGGGCCGTGCTTCATTGACCACCAGGGTGCGATCTTTTACGGATTTACCGTTCAGTCCGGCAATAGCCGCGTCAGCTTCGGCTTTGTTCGTCATTTCGACAAAAGCAAAACCCTTTGAACGTCCGCTGTATCTATCAGTCACAACACTTACAGAAGCAACTTCACCGAATGCTGAGAAATCTTTCCTCAGTTCATCTTCGGTGGTATCATAAGACAGGTTCCCCACATAGATTCTCATTCCAACATCCCTCTATTTTTTATTCTTTCTCGTTGCAGTAAAAACCGAAAGGGCACACACAGACTACCGAAGTAGCTTGTGTGTGCCCCTCTCTTCAAACCAATCTTATCTCGATGCTCT
>PMBW01000293.1 GCA_003153075.1 Dehalococcoidia bacterium
ACCCGTTCCATTGCCGACCAGGCGCGCACCATCCGTGTTCCAGTGCACATGATCGAAACTATTAATAAATTATTAAGGATCAGCCGTAAACTTTCGCAGGACCTCGGGCGTGACCCGACTGCCGCCGAGATCGGTCAGCAATTAGGGCTTTCCGCATCAAAAGTTCGCGGCATTATCAAAATAGCGCAGCTGCCGATTTCACTGGAATTACCCATGGGAGAAGAGGCGGACAGTCACCTGGGTGATTTCATCGAGGATCATAATGCCGTGCAACCGGTTGACAGTGCCTCGCGGCAGTTCCTGAAAGACCAGATCGGCGAAGTGCTGGCGACATTAACACCCAGGGAACAAAGAGTATTACAGTTGAGATTTGGCCTGGAAGACGGGAGAAGCCGGACGCTGGAAGAAGTTGGTCTGGAATTTAGCGTGACCCGCGAGCGTATCCGGCAAATTGAAGCTAAAGCGCTGCGGAAATTGCGCCATCCCAGCCGCAGCCGTAAACTGAGAGACTATCTGGAGTAATACAATAACTTTACATAATATTGGTATCGCTGAGTTAAAATAAAAATACCATAAATCGATAAAAAGGAAGGTCATCATGGTAGCATCGCAGGGTTTTAAAAGAGGTTCACATCTGGTTAAGTCGCGTATCAATGCGCGGCAAGCGAAGAGGCGGAGGGCCAGAAAGGCGGGAAAGAACTATGAGGGATAATCAATATTAATTGTTTCTACAGTACTCCATTGTTATCGGGCAAAAATAAAAATCCGGAAAAATTTAACCGCTGATACCGTCCGCTTGAGTTTTTTCAGCGGTATCCTGTCAACGGTAGTTGTATTTTCCCTTTATATGTAGTATGCTCTGACTAGGTTTAGAGGTTTTCCATTGGAAGAATATCACTTTTTCCCTTCAACTATTGGATGACCACAACGCAAACCGAGTAAGAAAAAGGAGGTCATTCGATGAGCTATACAGACAAACAAATCACCTGTACCGATTGCGGAACTGCATTCACCTTTACCGCAGCAGAGCAAGAGCAATTCGCTTCTAGAGGTTATACTAACGAACCGAAGCGGTGTTCAGCTTGCCGCGCCACCAGAAAGCAGAATTCACCCGGCAGCAGCAATCGCAGCAGCTACGGGAACAGCGCCCCACGGCAGATGTTCCCCGCGAAATGCGCCACGTGCGGAAAAGATACTCAGGTACCTTTCGAACCCCGCGGCGACAGACCGGTATACTGTTCAGATTGTTACCGCAAAACAAATCCGGCAAAAAGATATTAATTATCAGCGGATAAAAACTGGCCGGGTAGAGAAATCTACCCGGCCTTTTTTGTTGTAATTGTTTTGGCAGTAAAGATTTACCGGCTTTGTTCTACGTTTTGAAATGTACGAAGATTCGGCCGAAATTCTGATCATCTTTTTCCACGCGGTGATACAGCTGTTTAATTTCCGGCTGGAGCAAGAACCGCAAAACGCGTTTCTTTAATTGTCCGGAACCTTTACCCGGAATAATTTCCACGATTGCGATCTTCTTATCCACCGCCTCTTTCATCACCCGGTTAAGTTCCGCGTCGATCGAGCGTCCCTTATTAAAAATGTCATGCATGTCCAGTACGATCTTCGCCAAGGGAAAATACCTCTTGAAATATCAGGACTTTATTTCTTTGACCCTGCCTACCAGCCCATTTGCCAGGCGGACCTTAATACCGTGGGGATGCACCGCCGACGGTGTGAGAATTTCTTTCACAATGCCTTCGGTAACTTTGCCCGTTCGCTGGTCAGCTTTGAGCACAATCGATACCCGCTGTCCTGGTTTGATGTTCGCTCGGTTATTTCCGCTTAGAGATCCCATGATGGCCTAGACCGCTTCACCGAGCAGTTTGATTCCCGCCAGGTTTCTTTCCAGATGGGCAGCGGTAACCGGCGCCCTGAATAACCCAGCGAATTTACCTAGGATACCGAAAGGCATTATCACATCCTCAATGCAAGTGATATGGATGCCCGTTCGGGTGGGTTCGAGGATATACTGCTGCTCGTAGCCTTTGACGAGATTACCCGAGGTTAATTTAAACGTGACACGGCGGTTCTCTGCCCATTCCGTGACAATGAAATTTAACTTTAGCAGTTGTCCGACAGCCCGCTCCTCGAAGTAGAAGGTGGTGCCCAGGCCGCTGCGCTGTTCACTGGTGCGCAAGATCCTGATAACAGGTTGACACCATTTCTTGATATTCTCCGGTTCAATTAGCAGCGGCCAGATTTTACCGGGCGCGGCAGCAATATGTATTGACCTTTGGGCTTTCATTCTTCCTTCCTGTTATCTTCCGATTAGAGATAAGACCTGAGTGAAAACTCGATTTTGGCATTCTTGTCTTCCTGATGTTAATTATACATGTTACGCGGTTGAAGGGTTATTCTTTTCAATTACTGCTGTGGCGTTGAATGGAATTATCAGCCGGACTATGACTATTGAAAAGTGCAAATAAAGGAAATTTCATTACTAAAAAATAAATCTGACAGCGATTAGCTGTCAGATTTTTAGGCAAAACTAATAACCTTCCCACATATTTCAAATGCTGGCAGAAAATATTTCTGTTATTTTTGATTATTTGTCAGGGCGGTTTTCTCAGGTATATTTACACGTTAAAAAGCGCGGCGAAAATTGCCGGGCTATTTCTTCTCAACGTAATGAACATTCCATCTGAAACAGAGATTTTGTAAAGAAGCTTTCAATTCCTGGTTTGGTGTCCGGTAAATCTCGGCCAGAAAACCATGCATCAGCTCGCCGCCGCTCATCCCTGCTTCCGGTTCCTGCGGTCCCGGCAAGTTGATGTAGACCACTTCTGTCATCTGTTTTTGGTATTCAATCGATTGTCCCATCAGTTAACTCCTATCTATTAATTAACCCGTTGTGCGTCAACGGGAAAAGGCCCGCTAATTTAGTCCGTATGGAATACTTCTTCAATGGGGCGGGAAACCGGCGAGGTATCCGGGTTGGTTTCCATGATATCAGCCATATATGCCCACCAGCGTTTCATCAACGGATGGTTGGGCAGGTCGTTTACTGTATTTCCGCGTGTGAGTTTTTGTACGGCAAATAACGTGCCGTTTTTACTGTCCAGGAAGATGGAATAATCGCGGATACCGGCTGCTTTCAATAGAGCAGATAACTCCGGCCAGATTTCGTCGTGACGTCTGCGGTATTCGGCTTCAAACCCGCGTTTGAGCCGCATGGTAAAGGCCACTCGCTGCATGATCTTTGATCCCCACAATTGGAAGCTGATAATGAACTTAACTCTAATCCTCTGATACGACGGTTGTCAATTATTCAACAGAGTCATTTTCAGGCTAAGTTACGCTCTCTAATATTATTTTAACATGACATTTTTAGTTTACTACTATTATTTTTAAGTCAAACCGAATACTGATAAAAATAACACAAAACGCGGTTGAAAATTCTTAAAATTGTCTATATATTAGAATCATAAGTAACTTCGAGCGGGGATAAATAAATGAATGTCATCGTTTACACCAGTCCTACCTGACCTTATTGCGGTATGGTGAAAGAGTTTCTTTCACAGCGGGGAATCAGTTTTCAAGAGCGCGATGTTTCCATAAATGCGTCTTATGCCGCAGAGCTGGTTAGAAACACCGGACAACGAGGTGTCCCCGTTACTATTATCGATGGCAAGATGGTGATCGGCTATGACACTGCTCAACTTGAACCTTTATTGAAGCAAACACAGAGGCGTCCGGCATTTGGCGCTTCAATCGCCGACGCCAGTAAGATAACTGCCAAACAGGGCGTGGGAATCACTTTGGGAGCCTATATTGGCAGCGTGAAGCCGGGCTCCGTTGCCGCACAAACGGGTTTACGTTCCGGGGATATTATTACCGGTCTGAATCTGGATAATGTCGCCACCGCCGCCGATCTGGAGCGGGCATTGTCCGGCTTGCACAGCGGCAGCGCCTTTTCAGTGTATTTCCTCAGGGGCAACCATTCCATGACCGCCGACGGCACATTTTAAGCGGCTATGCGGTATTATTTATACGTTTCGTAACAAATAATTTCATCCAGCGACTTGCGCGTCTTCGGTCTGCCCGGTTGTTTAGGAAAACCTAACGGCAGCAACGCGACGATACGGCAGCTCTCCGGAACCTGCAGAATGGCGCGCGCCGCTTCCTGGGAAAAAGCGCCGATCCAGCAAGTGCCCAGCCCCTCGTCTACGGCGGCGAGCGTGATATGGTCTACCGCGATCGCCAGATCAACGGCATACGCCGGTACTCCGCATCTCATGATTACATCCGGCACGGTTGATACCGCGGCAATAACCACCGGCGCCTGCGCGACTTGAGGTTGTCCCCCCGATGCTTTTGCTAGTTCCTGCCGCCGTTTGCTGTCTCTGACGACGATAAATTTCCAATCCTGCCGGTTAGCGCCGGAAGGAGCCAGGCGGGCGGCTTCGAGTATGCGCTGCAATTTATCATCAGGAATGGGTTTATCTTCATATTCACGGATACTTTTTCTGGTTTTTATTGCTTCTTTCAGTTCCATTTCCGCCCCTTTTTTATTAGTGGGTAAATATTATTCAGTATGCAGATTTTATCATGTTTTTTTTATGTGCGCACTATTAACCGTTGTTTGCTAATCTTTCCATCTTACAAAAAAATGCTATCTCCGCTACAATATAGTTACATGGGATACAATCTTGGTTTAGATATCGGCTCGGTTAATGTCAAATTGTCCTTGATCGATGAAAGCGGCAATGTACTACATTTTGATTCTAAAAGGATCACAATTAACGCACGGGAAACAATAAATTCCTTACTTGACACGTTAAACAAAAAGTTCAATTTTGAACAAATCGAATCGTTGGGATTATCCGGCTCTGGCAAAACTGCGGCGCCGCGTGAATATCGTTGGCCTGAATACAGCAGCTCGTTAGCGATCGCCACCGGTTTACTGCAACATTATCCTGAAGCCCGGACGATTATTCAGATTGGCGGTCACAGTTCGCTGGTGATCGGGCTTGAGGACGGGCTTAAGAAACCTTGGAAAGTCGCCTCTAATTCGCTCTGTGCGGCAGGGACTGGTCTATTCCTGGAACAGCAGGCTTACAGATTGGGTATTAGTCTGGAAGAATTTACTGCGTTGGCCTTAAAACACAACGGCGATCCGCCGAGAGTGGCAGCCAGATGCAGTGTGTTTGCAAAGAGCGACCTGATCCATCTCCAGCAAAAAGGCGTTCCGATCGAAGCCATGTGTTACGCTCTGTGCGAAAGTATTGCCCGCATGGTCGTTTCCCAACGCAAGGGGACATACCAGGAGCCGGTCTATTTCGCGGGCGGTGTTGCTGCGAATGCTGCCATTCTGAAGGCGATCAAGAGTGTATTGGCAGCGAAAAACGGGCA
>PMBW01000196.1:0-15919 GCA_003153075.1 Dehalococcoidia bacterium
AGTGTTGCCGCGCGACATATTCGTTTGCGTCTCTAACAATCTGCTTACTAACATCAATACTGGTAGCCGCCATATATTTTGTAACAAAGCCATCTATGATGGGGTCGCTTACCATTTGGAAATTAAGAGAAAAACCTGTTTGGAACCGATAAAGATGTCTAAGAGGTTCGGAGTTCAGAGCGAGTGCTCCATTTACGCGCATTGCCATTTGGTCTTGCTTATGACCAACCTGAACAAAATTAACCCAAGAACCCGAATCCATTGTCCGGATTTCCATGTCAATACCAACGGCAGCAAAATAAGATTTTACTACTTGAAGCAAGTCCAAATCAGCACCGGCATCTGCCACAATATTAGTTTTGAATCCACCGGGGTAGCCGGCATCGGCCAGCATTTTCTTTGCTGCAACCGGGTCAAAGGAATACTGGTCCTTCAGGTCTTGCGGCCATTGACTATACGGTAAACCCCAACCTTTCATATCTGCTGAGGTTAGCGAAAGAGGATTTGGGTCCACAGTCCCTTGATAATAGTTGGAAGCCAAATCTGCCAGGTTAATCTCCTTCTGCATTGCAATTCGTACTTTGATGTCATTAAAAGGTTTTACGTCTACTCTTGGATCCACAGTAGTAGCCGTATACACTGAATTTCTTATCCTCGTTATTTCCGGATTAGTTTTCTGCACTCCTAAAGTGTCCTGGAGGGACATCCCTTCCATAGCATCTATCTTCCCGGTACGTAAAGCCGATAAGGCTGTAGCAGGATTAGGTATTATAAGAATCTTTAGCGTGTCGATGTAGGGGAGTTTGTTCTGCGGGTAACGCGCATCATAACCATAGTAATCGGGGTTCCTGACCAAAGTCGCCGAACTGCCGGATACAAAATCTAACATCAGGAAAGGGCCGGTACCTATTGAATGATGCCAATTATTTTCGTCTCCCCACAGTTTTACTGCGTCAGGATTTTCCATGAAGTCTCCACCACCGGTTGCCTGCATTGTTTCCGCTATGATTTCGGGGTTAGGCGTCTTCCACTTGGCAACAACTGTATACTTATCAGTCGCAGTCATCGAAATCAGGTCTTGGTATGCAGTATTTCCCGTGTAATAGGGGCTGCCTTTTGTGAATCCCCCACCGAGGCCGTACATCCTGTTATAGTGAAAAATTACATCATCGGCAATAAATTCCCGGCCATTTGCCGGCGGTATATTCGACCAATGGGCTCCTTGACGAAGATGGATAACATAGGTGCTTGGATCGGTAAACTCCCAACTTGCCGCCAAATTTCCTTTCACATATTGGGCAGGAGGGAAGCCTATTTTGAAGTCAAATACTGCAGGGTCAACAGTCCAATCATCCCCATGAAGCCTTTCCATCCAAGCCGTGCTGATGCTCATCTGGTTGCCGAAGTAAGGATCAAAACTCGTAATATCACTGTTGATTCGCAGGACAGCTGTACCACCGTACTGCGGTTTCCCAAGACTATCCCACCAATTACCTGTAAGGGAAGTTGTTGTCGATTTTGTTGTCGGTACAGTTGTAGATACCGTAAGAGCTGTTGGCTTAACGACGGTCGTTGACGTAGTGGTCTGCGTTTGTGCCGTGGTTGTGCTCGGTGTCGACGTGGTACAGGACACTAAAACCAGTGATGTGACCATGAGACAAGTTAGTATTATCCAGATCGTTCCTTTTTTCATATTATCCTCCTGCTATTTAATGGAAAACTTCTGGAAGATTGACTATAATCTCATTTTTAGAATATTGTTAAAATATAATAATCCTTATCTTTCAAGTTAGCTTTACCGCTTAACCCCGATTACCCCAGGGCTCCGGCGACGGAAGCGATCAACATTAAAACAGCCGCGAGTCCAACCAAAAATTCACAGTACCTGGATTCCCCTGGCAAGGCGAGCCATAGAGTTAATAATCGTTTAAGACGGCTCCTTTTTTAGTAATTAACACCTCTAACCAAAATCATTGGATTATTCAGTACACCATCCATCTGGTATTCCTAATAGTATTCAATATTGAAAATGTATAAATTAGTTGGAGTATATCATCAGTTATTTGGTTTGTCAAAACAGCTTGGCTATTGATTAAAATCCAGTGAATTCTATGAATTCTGTCTTGTATTCATCAAGATATAGTTTTAAGGAATAAATAAATATTTTCCATCGATACTATATCGATACGCAGAATGCTTTTCCTCAAGATCCTGCATTGCGGCGGTTATCGGAAAGAAAGTCATACCTGGTTTTCAATCTAATAAACTGAGGAAAAGGAACCGCTGTAGATAATTCAGGCGGACCCGCTGCGAAATATTCCAAGGGTTTTAGTTTCCCTCGTATACCGCTACTCCAAAAGGTTGCGTTGATATTCGGTCACACCCCGAGGGTGATCCCATTTACTCCCCAATTTGTTAAGGAATTATAATGAGGGCCGTTATAAGGGAATCAGCCCACTGGTCATAGCCAGTCTCGAAAAGAGGAAGGCACTTGAGAAAATGATTTTGCCCTATTTCGTACCTGCCACCTTCCAGTTTTTGCCGCTTAAATTCCCACTGGGCATTTTTGAATAAACCAATGGCCCGCTTTTTACTCCTTCGGGGGATGCATCGATGCTAATTACCTTTGCAGCAGTTTTACCAACATTTTTTATAGAATGTTTAATGCTTGACGGGCAGTAAATCAAAGTATCTTTTCCGACCAATTGCTTAACTTCTCCAACTGTCGCCAAAATTCTTCCGGAAATCACATAATATACATGATCAACCACCGGCGGTTCATGGTAATGCTCTTCGACCTCACCATCGGGCAATACTTTATTAATGCTAAGTTTTAAGTACTTTGCTGGTTCTGCGCCTGCTATTGGAGTTTCGTTAGATCTTCCGAGAAAATTAAAAAACTCTACATTAGAACTGCCTTCATAGCCCCCTCCGTGCGCCGCTTTTTTAATCGGCAAAATATATCCTTTTCTTTCTATCACCATGGTTATACCTCCAATATATTTTCGATTATTTTAACATTACTGATGGACGAATAATAACAAAATAATTAACACTCATGATTTGGAAATAAAAGAAATATTAAACAAGGTGAAGTCTATGAATTATAATGGTCTTGTAATGATTACTTTCAATGCAATAAGAGGGGTAACACAGCGCAGTTCCTTTGCAGCATTTGGGGCAGTTCTGCATCTGATGTTTTTACAGTTGGATATAAAGGCACTATCTTGCATTTCGACGGCAAGTCATGGAGTAATGTACCCACTGGTACCATGAAAGACCTTGAAGGTGTCTGGGGAAGCTCTCCATCCAATATTTTCGCAGTTGGGGTTAACGGAACTATTTTACATTACAATCCGTAAAAGGACTATAACCGTTTTCATCCTGCGGAAGTTTTCCCTCCCGCTTTAGAAAAACATCCCGTATACAAAAAATAATGTTTGCGTAGCCGCTGTTTATAGGACTCCCTGCGTTGCCATCATAGGAATTACAACATGACCAGTCCGCTATCTACCTGAATGCATTGACCGGTGATATTCTTCGACACATCGGACGCCAAAAAAGCTACCATGTTTGCCATATCGTCTACCGTTTGATTTCTCCGTAACGGCGTGAGCGCAGCCATATCTTCAAACAGCTTGTTCGCACGATCCCCTAGAGCTGAAAAGAAATTGGTTGGAACAACACCCGGGGCAATAGCGTTTACGTTTATTCCCGACGGTCCCAATTGCGTCGCTAATCCTCGAGTAAAGGCAAATACGGCCGCTTTAGCCGCTCCATAGGAGCCGGGACGTCCGAATTTTGCGGAAATTGATGAGAAATTGATGATTTTACCATATTTCCGTTCTACCATACCGGGGATAACTGCTTTTGCGCAGTTCATGGTTCCATAAAGGTTTATTTCCAGATTTGTAGCCCACATCTCTTGTTTGGATTCCATGAAAGCTGTACCTAGCTCGAAGTTGCCGCCGGCAGTGTTTACCAATATGTCTATTTTCCCAAATTCCTTCAATGCAGCATTTACCATCTCGTTCACATCGGAGCTTTTAGCCACATCAGCTTTTAAAGGGATTGCTCTACGTCTAAGAACCTTAATATCCTCTGCAGTTTGTTTTGCTCCTTCAAGATTGATGTCAGTCGAAATTATGTCGCAACCCTCTTTTGCGAGAGCTAAGCAAATGGCTTTACCCATGCCAATCTGACTTGCGGTTCCTGTTACCAATGCTATTTTTCCTTGAAGCCCGAGATCCATTATTACCCCCTTTTTATGATATTTTTGAATATCTCATTGTTTTGGATTATCGATCATATTTATTTTTGTTCCGCTATTAAAACAGCAACAATTAAGGCCTATGAACCACCAACATTCCGCGAGATTACGAGAACTGGCTTGCAGGTAATGGTATTACCGTTGCGACGCTATCAAGACGTTTATAACCCACAACCAACCCTTCCATCTCTTAATTCACCATTGTAACGAGCCTGGCAAGGTTGTCAGCTGTTAAGACACGGTCCGTTATTTTATTGATGACCGTATTCTCAAAACTCCTGCCGTTCCCTTCTTTTCAGTTGTTTTTACTTCCCCGTAACCGGATTTTTATAATGATACGGGAAAATATAGCCTGAGGGGTAATGCAAAAAGGTAGTTTTAGGGCCGGGCGGGGGCGCATCCTTGTGTTTAGGATTTAACATATCCGGTGTTTTAACCCAACCCTCGTCTAACGGGCTGCTGATAATATCATTCCAAAAGATTTTTAGAATTTTCCAGATGCCGTCTTCTTTGATGAAGTCATTCTCCCAGATACCACAGCCGATCAATGACCGCAATGCTCCTTCCCTGCGCTGTGCCCCCAGGAAAAAGCCGTACCATCTGCCCTTTGCGGTGTTACCGGTCGTATCAACGTCGACAATACCAGCAATCGGTATCAGGATGTGAAGATATTCACCGGGCGCCTTTTTCAATCCGGGATAATTGGGGTAGTGATCTTCAAAGCGATAACAACTTTTAATCCCCTCCCAGCCTTTAAACAGGCCAAAATCGTTGATCTCCACGGCAACATTATCATTGTGAGAAAAAAGCCCGATCAGCTCTTCTTCCTGCCAGTGCTCCAGGTAGTAACCATAAGCGTTCTGTAATTTTTTTATCGCCTCGATGTCCTCGGTCTTTTGCACGCGTATTTCTAGTTTCTGTACTATGTCCGTTAACGCCTTGACCCGCGCTTCCAGGGCTTCTGATTTCATCACTGTTACCTCCTGCGATTTGCCATTAGCATACAATCCTTCACGATTTCTATGCGCATTCATCAATAAAGCATGCGGGCAATCATGGAACCTTGATGAATTGCCGAACGGATATTACCAGGGACGGTACAATCCCCTGCCAGGTACACTTCGCGTGCACGGCACTGCAATTCATCGACAACTTTCTTATTCGGTTTGGCGCCCGTAGCAATTATTACGGTATCGGCTTTAATCGTCTTTTTCTTACCCTCTTTGTCGACCACCACTACGGCATCGCCAAGTATCTCCTCGACCTTTACACTGGTTAATATCCCGACATGATGTTCGCCAAATTTCTTGCTGATATATGCCAGGGCTTCACTTACCATTTGTTCACCTATCGCAGGAAGCATCTCTAAAATAACAACCTCTTTCCCCTGATCAGACAGTAACTCTGCCGTTTCTATCCCAACTTCTCCACCACCGATAATAACTACTTTGTCACCGGTTTCGGCAGTACCTTCTATCACGTTTCGCGCATCAACTACAATACTTTTTTCGATTCCTGGAATTGAGGGGAAAAAAGTATCAGATCCACTGGCGATAATGATTACATCGGGTGCCATCTTTTTAACCCGGGAAGAAGTGGCTTTCTTACCCAGTTCAACCTTCACTCCCAATTCTTTAAATTGGGCTGTATAGTATCGTATGATAGTTAAAATTTCGACCTTTCCGGGAGGTATGGCAGCGAGATTTAATAAACCACCCAGCTTGTCATCTTTCTCCCAAAGAGTCACATCATGCCCGATCAGCGCACTGATCCGGGCCGCTTCCATTCCGGCAGGGCCGCCTCCCACCACTAATACCTTCTTTTTTCTCAAGGAAACCTCGAGATGAGAAACCCCTTCTCTCCAAGCATCGGGATTAACCGCACATCGAACTTCATGGAACCAACCTTTGTTCAGGATGTCATGGCACGTATTGCACGCAATACAGGTTCTGATTTCATCGAGTTTTCCCGCTGCAGCCTTATTGGGCAGTTCGGGATCGGCCACTAGCGGACGCAGCATCCAGATTAAATCTACTTTTCCATCTACGATAAGGTTATCAGCTAAAACAGGATCGTTGATCCTATTAATAACTCCAACCGGGACCTGCACGGTTTTTTTAACTTGATGTGCGTAATCGGCGAAGACCGCTTTAGGCACGTAATAGGGACCCACAGAAGTCCAGATCGGAGCTTCATGTTGACCTCCGGAAATGTGGATCTCATCAACTCCGGCTCTCTCCAGGTAAGGAGCGATAGCCGCGGCAATTTCAGGCGTGAGCTGATCTTTATCTTCTATCCGGTCGATAGAATTCATTTTAATCAGGACGGGGAAATCATTACCGCATTTCTTCTTGATGCCCCGGATGATCTCACAAGCGAACCGCGCGCTATTTTCGATACTGCCGCCGTACTTATCTGTTCTTCTATTTGTATGAGGAGAGAAAAATGAACCAACCAGGTAGCCGTGCGCACCATGAACCTCAACGCAATCATAACCAGCCTCTTTTACTCTCCGGGCTGCTTCAACGAATTGATTTTCCTGATATTCAATTTCAGAAATTGTCAATTCGTGGGGAATAATACCAAATGCAAATTTTACAGGTGAAGGCGCTACCGGTCTCATATTCGGGGGAGCATCTGCGGCATAGGGGCGCATCTCTCTGCCTTCGTGCATTATTTGTATCCCGATTTTAACATCCGGCGCGACCTCGTGGACGCGCTTGGCCATTTTCGCCAGTGCGGGAATATATTTATCATCATCGATTCTGGCCATGGAATTTGTTCCAAGGCCTGAGATATCCGGACAGGTTCCCCCTACCATTATTAAGCCGCAACCGCCCTTCGCTCTTTCGACGTAGAAATCCTCAGTTGCCTGGGTTATAATCCCATTTTTTGCCTGGGGAGCTTGTTCGCCGAAACATATCCTGTTTTTTAGCTCCATTTCACCGATGTTGATTTTGGTAAAAAGCTTCTTAAATTTGTACATGAATACTACCTCTATTTATTTATTTGATTAGAGCAATTGTCGGTTTTCATTAGAATATTCTGAAATACATATTCCTTGCGTTTAGTCTTACCTTACCAACAATCCCGGTTATCCAAAGCGCTCCGACATGGCGATGAGCTAACGACGACACTCAGATGCGAGCCCTCCACGAACTCTTTGTAATTTGAATCCTGTTTAAAGACAGCCTTATCAGGGATAGATTAGTATTGTGGGTAGTATTATATTACGTATGTAATATCATACTGAATTGGTTTTAAAGCATAACACCGGTTTTATTTTTTGTCAATGTGATAATATGCAAGATGCGTGTTGACAAATTAAAATATTCATGATAACATTCCCTCACTTTACGATTAACAGGAAATTATTAATAAGCGTACAAATCCCGATATTCAGGAGATAATTTTTAATTCGGAGAATATATTTATAAATAATCACTAGATCAATATAAAAAGGAGTGGCTATGAAAAAAGGATTTATATGGTTCCTGTTAACTTGTCTCCTGGTGACATCATTGGTTCTAGCCTCATGCTCTCAAACGACAACAACCAGTACCCCCCCGCCCCAAACTACAACATCGACAACAACGACGTTAACTACGACTAAAACCACTACCACGACTTTACCTACCGTTACCACCACAAAGCCTACGGTCGCCAAGAATTTTTGGGATAGTCTTGGCACACCGCAATATGGCGGTACAATCACTGCCAGATCAGGACAAGATATTAATACTCTGGACCCGGCGCTTGAAGGATTCAATATTACTATATTGTCCGGTTGGATGGAGAGGTTGTTTATTGACAATTGGACTACTGATCCATCGGTATTTAATTATGGTATTACCTTCCGGCCTTATAACTTTATGACAGGCGAACTCGCGCAAAGTTGGGAATTCACTGATCCTAGCACATTTACCGTTCATCTTCGCCAGGGAATTCACTGGCAAAATATTTCGCCGGCAAATGGCCGGGAATTTGTCGCCAGTGATGTAGTGGCACATTATACCAGGTGGTACGACCCTAAAATCGGGTACAACAAATATCCGCCGCATGCAACATCCAACTATTTTGCCAATTTGACATCTTTAACCGCACCCGATAAGTACACTGTGGTTTTCAAGTGGAGTTCAACAAATCCAGAGTGGGTCTATGAATGCGTAATGCTTAGCGGCACTTCGGAAAATGATATAGAGTGCCCCGAAGCAGTGGCATTGTGGGGAGACGTAGGTGACTGGCATCATGCAATCGGCACCGGACCATTTATTTTAAATGATTATGTTTCCGGTAGTTCAGCTACATTGGTTAAAAATCCTAATTACTGGGGATACGACGAACGATATCCGAAAAATCAGCTTCCTTATGTGGATAAGATATCTTATCTCATCATACCTGACAACGCCACGGCATTGGCGGGAATACGCACAGGCAAGATCGACAATGTGGATGGAGCTACGCTTAATGCAGCGAATGACATGCGTAAAACTAATCCCGAGATAGTGCAAGCGACTGTTCCTGCAGGTAGCGGCCAGTGCATTGATCCGAGGGTAGATGTAGCGCCATATAATGACATCAGAGTCCGCCAGGCCATGCAATTGGCAATAAACCTGCCGGAAATGGCTAAAAATTATTATCTTGGGTCGGTTCCAGCAACTCCGGACACATTAACCTCCCAGTATATGACAGGGTGGGGATTCCCGTACGAACAATGGCCGCAAGATCTAAAAGACGAATTTACCTACAATCCCACGAAGGCCAAGCAACTCCTGGCATCGGCTGGTTTTCCCAGCGGGTTTAAAACCAGTATTATTGTTGATACCGGTTTTGACATGGACATGTTAACAATTGTAAAATCCTACTTCGCGGCTGTCGGCATCGACATGGCTATCCAGACATTGCCATTGGCCAGCTGGAACTCTTTTGTCTCTTCCGGGCATAAGCAAGATGCACTTGCTGGAGCCTCCGCAGGAAATCTGGCGAAAACTACGGAACCATTGTCTCAGATTGGTAAATTTATTACCACTAATGCCACCAACTATTGGATGTTATCCGATCCTGTTTACGATGCCTTCCTTACACAGGCCAGAAACGGTAATACTGTTGATGACGTGAAAAAAGCAGTCAAAGATGCAAACGAGTATCTTTTGCGAAAACACGTGCCCATCTCCTTGCTGCTGCCAATGACTTTCAGCCTGACTCAGCCATGGCTCAAGGGTTATAACGGCCAAAACAATGCGTTTACCGGAAGCTTTGGACCCAGTTGCCTTGGCTTCTACGGAGCTCGTTTCTGGATTGACCAAAACCTGAAGAAGTCTTTGGGAAAATAATAACAAGCATAAATTAATCGTTCGCTATCAGTAAAAAACAGGAGGGCGGAGCCGAAAGCCCGCCTTCCTGAATATTCTGCTACTATTTTTAGCGGCATTGAATTAAGATTTTCTTGTCAGGCACTTTAGAGTATAAAACAATGATTGCACATAAGTCGTTGATAATCGTTAGTTATCTCAAATAGTCAATATGAAAAAGAATGTATTGAATTCTGAAATTTGCCGTGAATACGGAGTTTAAACATGAAGTCAGCGAATTTGGAAGAAGCCATAAATACTCTCGGGGAAAAAATCTCGAAACTGGAAATAAGACTCAGTGCCAGTGAAGATATTGAAGCGATAAAAAAATTACAAAATGCCTATGGATATTATCTCGAGCACTGGCAAGAAGAGGAAATATTAGGGCTCTTTAGTCATGATGATGAAGCAGCCGTGGAGATCAATGATTTCGGTTTATTTAGAGGATGGGAAGAAATTAAAAATTGTTACCGGTTTGAAGACCATTATCCTGAATATCCGGGCTTAAAAAAAGCTCCCGGCGAATACTTACACATATTGATGCCAATTGCCGGCATTATCGATCTGAACCGGAACGGTAAAACAGCAAAAGGAAGGTGGTATGGATTCTTCCTCGGCGCCCAGCGTAAACATGGTGCCCTCAGGGCAATGATCGCGTGCGGAATTTGGGAGAATGAGTTTGTGAAGGAAGCTGGGATTTGGAAAATTTTCAAGGTCTTCTGGAACGATATTATCAGTAGTCCCCTTGACGAAGGTTGGGTAAAGACTCCAGCGCTGCTGAATCCAAAACACAAGGACGCACATGCACCTGGGCCTGATACGCATTTTAATATGTACCCATCGGGCTATATCTTTCCGTACCATTATAAAAATCCAGTTACTGGAAAGTAAAATTATAAGTTGATTTATTCATTATCTTGGATAAGGATCACCCGGATTGGGTTTAGAAGATTTATTCCCGGAAATGGAGTATTTTTATGAACCACATAAAAATTGACCCCGAACGCATTTTATGTAGTATAGACAGAAATATCTTTGGTGGATATCTGGAGAAGGGTATTTACAATGGTATTTATTCCCCTGATTCTCCTGTGGCCGACCGGGATGGGTTACGAACCGATGTGCTTCAAGCTCTTAAACGGATGAACCAGCCAAACATCAGGTTCGGTGGCAATTTCTTTTCGGGTTACCGCTGGATAGATGGAGTTGGACCCCGGCAGGAGCGTGTATCCCGGCATGATTTAGCCTGGAACTCGATAGTATCAAACCAGTTTGGGACTAATGAATTTATCGGGTTTTGCCGCAAATTGGGGGCCGAACCGTATATGAACGTTAATTGCGGCGATGGCGATATGCGCGAAGCCGGTGATTGGTTAGAGTATTGCAACGGCACCGGTAATTCAGCTCTAGCCAATTTACGGCGTTTACATGGTTATCAACAACCGCATAAGGTCAAATACTGGAGCATCGGTAATGAGGTTGATGGCCCTTGGCAAATAGGTTATAAAACTCCCCAAGAATATGCTCGCGCTGCTACTGAGTTTGCCAAGGTAATGAAATGGGTGGATCCGGATATCCAATTGGTTGCTTCGGCAGTATCTTTATGGGAAAACAATCCATATAATTATAAAACTGAGTGGATTGAGCGCACTCGACTAATACTGGAACAAGCCGGGAACCACATTGATTACCTGGCTCTCCACTGCTACGCTCATTTACACATTGATGATCCGTTTGAAACCTATATGGCGTATGCCGCCGACCTGAACGAACGTCTGAGCGCTTATGAGGGATTGATTAAGGCGGTTAGTCTGGAAAGGGGCATTAAGCATAATATCGGCATCGCAGTGGATGAATGGGCGGTAATGCGTTTTAATTTTCGTCAAAAGATGATCCTTAATCTGGAAGATACCCTGGTTACTGCTCAGTATTTAAATTCCTTTATCCGCCATGCTTCTTCGGTTCGAATAGCTAATTTCCCGCTCATGCTCTGGTCGATAGGAATAAACCTGGCAAGACAGGTTGACTCTGTACTGCTTGAATCAACCTTCTACCCGTTTGAACTCTATAGCCGTACCTGCGGTAGCGTTGTTCTGGATGTAGACTGGTTTGGGGATACCTTTTCCGGTACATATTTAAATCATGAATTTAAAGGTATCCGAACACTCGATGTTGCTGCTACGATGGATGAGGCAAGAAAACAGCTGGTTGTCTACATAATTAATCAGAGTAAGGATAATGCGTTGGAAACCACGCTATCCTTGACTAGCGGTGAATTTTCCGGGGAAGTCAAGGCATCCGTAATCAATGGGCCCGATATTAAAGCCGAGAACACAGATGAAAATCCGAACTGCGTTGTCACACGAGAGAAGATTCTTCGGGCATCCGGTAAATCAATGAATTTTACCTTTGAACCTCACTCAGTAACCGCGCTGGAGTGCGCCATTAGTTAGAGTACATCTTAAGAAAATGATAAATAACTTACTCTATTGGTATTTACAAAATACCAACTTATGAAAATTAAAAAGCATGGGAACTATTATGGAAAAAGAAGCAGCTGAAACTAATAATTGGTGGGATAAGTTGGGTGATCCGCAATACGGGGGTGTAATCAATATTCGGGCCAACAGGAATATTGAAAATTTCGATCCCTATTATGCGGAGTCACTAACGAGCATCTACGGTGGTTGGATGGAAAGACTGATCACTGATGATTGGACATTGGATCCAACCGTATGGGACTATAAAATGGCATGGCATCCATCCAAGTACATGAAAGGCCAACTGGCGACAAGCTGGGAATTTCCGGAGCCCGGCACTCATATCGTCCATCTCCGAAAAGGAGTTTATTGGCAAAACATACCGCCTGCAAACGGCCGGGAATTCATTGCTGATGACGTAGTATTTCACTATAATCGCCTGTGCGGTTTAGGAGGCGGATTTACTAACCCTAGCCCTTATCGCGTCGAGGATGCTTTTCAGGAGCTGATATCGGTAACGGCGCTCGACAGGTACACAGTCGTTTTTAAATGGAAAGCAGCTAATCCGGAATTCATCATGGAAACGCTGCATGGAGTTATGCAGCGGCAATGTTTTGAGAACCCCGAAGCAGTACAAAAATGGAGAGATGTCAGTGATTGGCATCACGCTATTGGCACCGGGCCGTTTATTTTAAAAGATTTTGGATCTCTTAATTCAGCAACTCTTGTCAAAAACCCGGATTATTGGGGATACGATGAACGCTACCCGCAAAATAAACTCCCATATGTAAATGCCATAAAGTATTTCATAATCCCCGACGATAACATCGCTTTGGACGCCATGCGCGCTGGTAAGATTGACCTGATACCCAGTGTATCATTTAAACAGGCGCAGGCAATGCAAAAAACGAACCCTGAAATTTTGCAGATTGGAAATCCGACAATGCAGGCGATTACCATCCAGCCAAGGTACGATCAAGCTCCATTCAACGATATAAGGGTTCGGAAAGCAATGCAAATGGCGATAGATCTGCCGGCGATTGCTAAAGACTACTACCATGGCATTGTTGAACCATATCCGTCTGCGGTATTGTCAAACTACTTTTCGAAGGCAATGAAAGGGTGGGGATTTCCATACGAGGAATGGCCGCAAGACCTGAAGGACGAGTATGCATTTAATCCCGCTGCGGCCAAACAGCTTCTAGCAGATGCCGGTTTTCCGAAGGGATTGAAAACTAATATCGTGGTTGACACTGCAGCAGATATGCAACTCTTTAAAATAGTTAAGGGTTACTTTACTGATATTGGGATTGAAATGGAAGTGCGCCCCATGGAATCTGCTGCCTGTACGGCTTTTATGGAAGCCCGTCAGCATGATCAATTGGTATATCGTCCTTACGGACCGCTTGGTCATACCTATGCGCCATTCCAGGCCATTACCCGGTTACATACTCGTAATCCAAGTAACTGGGCGATGGTTAGCGACCCAGTTATTGACGCTTTTTACCCTAAGGCATTGGCAACTACCAGTGAAAATGATTTGAAACAAATTGTCAGGGATATGAACGAGTATGTTGCCAGGCAGCATTTCGCAGTATCGCTTCTCAAACCGATGGAGTATTCCCTTTACCAACCTTGGCTTAAAGGTTATAATGGCCAAATACATTCGGTATGGATGGGTGTTGGCGGCCCGAGCAGGTTAAGTTTTTACGGAGCTCGATTCTGGATAGACCAGAGACTCAAGCAGAGCATCGGACAATAGTAGTCCGCTCAGGAAAGATCAAACAGGAAACATTTTAAGTTTCAATCACGTAAAGAGGAAAACACTAAAAATCAGATGCTCACTTTACGAAAGAGGTTTTCAGATCCGCCTAAGATTTAATTTATAGATTGATTAAGGAAAAAGGAGATGTATGATGAATATGCAGTTTGATACTCAGATGAGGGCAACCTGGGGTTGGAGGGGCGTATTAGGTTTTATTAGTCCGGCAGTTTCTTTATCATTCGGCGCGGAATATGCCTACAAATTCGGTCTTTTAGGGCTGGGCATGATGGAAGTAACTTTGGGCCTGGTCAACGTAACTGATGATAATATGACAAGAGTTTTACCCGGTCTCGAAAGTGCGGCCAAAACACTGTCTGATCAGGGCGCTCAGTTTGTTTGTCTAAACGGCCCGCCTGCTACTCTGGTTGAGGGATTTGACCATAATCAACAATTAAAAAAGCGTTTGCAAGAAATTACCAAATTACCATCTACCACAGCACTGCTGGCCGCGGTCGACGCATTCAATTCGCTCGGTGTAAAAAAACTGATTGTTGTTGAGCCGGGCTCCAGCGATGGTCTGGATATATGGGTAAAACGCGAAAAAAAATTCTTCGAAGATAATGGCTTCAAGGTTGTTAACACCAGATCCGCGCGTTCGAAGACGACCACTCTCGGTAAAGCGAAATTACCGATGAATTTACCCTACGATCTCGCCAAAGAAGCAATGCTCGAAACACCTGAAGCTGAAGGTATCTATATTGCTTGTGGTGTATGGGGAGGCCCGCCTGTAGTGCAATGCTTAGAAGCTGAGTTTGGAAAACCGGTTATTATCGATGATGTAACCAGTATCTGGGCCGGACTGAAGACCCTGAATATCAGACTACCTGTGAAAGGGCTGGGAAAACTCTTTGAAACGCTATAACTAGAAGAAAAAAGCGGGTAGGCGTACGCATAATATATTTAGTCTATGCCATCTGAAAAATAATGACATGTGATTCTGACTTTCATACTAGCATGGCCATATCAACCTGAACGAGCCTTTCAAAGACCCTTCAGGATTTCTGGTGTGATCAGGGAATTATAGTTTTTTCGAACTCCGGTAATCACCTGAAAACGGCTGTATTATTTTTGCGTTTCGTTATAATATCATGCCGACCCGGTGACCGTCACTGACTGCGTTAATGATGCGGCGCGGTTCCAGACAATCGCCGATAACATGAATTTCAGGTACTAAGGACATGGCGGTTTTCGCCAGACCATTATTCGCCTTTGCGCCTACCGCGAGAATGATGCTATCTGCCTGGATCGTTTGGTCTTCTCCAAATTTACCTGTAACTACAACAGAGTTTTCAGTTATTTTCTTGCATTGCGCTCCGACCAATATGCTAACGCCACTTGCAGAAAGTCGGTTCAACAATCCGGCTTTGAATGAGTGCCCGACGCCGGCTGCAATCTCAGCGAGCATTTCGACAATAATCACGTTTTTGTTCTGCTGTGCCAGGAATTCAGCGGTTTCGCAGCCCACCAGACCGCCGCCAATTACAACCGATGTTTGCCCGGTTTTACGTCCTGACAACACATCTTCTGCAAAAACAACATTGGGACCATCAACGCCGGGAATTTTTGGTAAAATCGGTAAAGCACCGGAAGCTACAACGAGCACATCCGGGTGGTACTTTTTAATCGTAGCTAAAGTAGCTTTTTCCCCCAGTTCAAAAGGAATGCCCAATTGTTTGACCCTGTTTACAAGATAATCTTTAAACGGTTCAATTTCATCTTTGTGAGGAGGAGTAGCTGCCAGGATGAGTTTACCACCCAACTGCGATTGCTGCTCGTAAATAATCACTTTATGACCTCGGAGGGCAGCCGTAATTGCAGCTTCTAAGCCGGCCGGACCGCCTCCGATGATCATTACCTTTTTTGTTTTTAAAGCGGGTGTAATCTTGTATTCCCGTTCTTTACCCACACAGGCATTGACTGAGCAGTGCAGCGTGACATCCAGAGTTGTCAAGTCATCAACACAGACATTACAACTGAGACAAGGCCGGATTTC
>PMBW01000196.1:15928-24413 GCA_003153075.1 Dehalococcoidia bacterium
TCTCCGAGTTGAAGGTCAATCCGCCCTACCGCAATTACCGGTACACTAACTGACTTTTTAATCTCAGCAGCCAGTTCAACCATATTGCCGCGTGGTTGTCCCATGTGAGCGCGATTATAACCATAGTACGATCCATATCCGCCGGCCGAAACATGAATTGCATCACATCCTGCTTTCTCCGTCATCCGGGCAATTTGTTTCGATTCATCAATCGTTTGTCCGCCTTCCAGCCCGAATTCTATCCCGTTCATCCTGCACCAGACCGGATAATCGGCGCCTACCACCTCCCTGATACGCCTGATTATTTCTAAAAGGATACGCGCACGATTCTCAACGCTTCCGCCAAAATCGTCCCGGCGTTTATTAAAGTAAGGAGATAGAAAATGGGCAAGCAAGTAACTATGGGCAGCGTGAACTTCTACCCCATCGAAGTTTGCTGCTTTTGCCCGTATGGCTCCCTGAACAAAATGATCAATAATTTCTTCGATTTCACCAGCGGTCAATTCTCTGGTAACCTTTTGTCCAAAATATTCTACCGGAGAAGGAGCCACGGTTTGCAGACGAAATTTATCCGAAGCAGCGAGCAGGCCGGCATGGCAGAGTTGCATCGCCATTTTGCTGCCTGATTTGTGTATTTGTTCAGTCAATTTCTGGAATTTGGAAATGTATTTATCATCATCGATGCGCAGTTGTTGAGCCCCCCGCTGCCCAACCGGAGAATCGATACTAACCATTTCTGTAATAAGCAGCCCTGCGCCGCCATTTGCGCGTTCTGTGTAGTAATCGATTTGCCGTTCGGTAACGAAACCCTCGTTAGAACCGTAATTATTGCCCATCGCCGGTAGTACAACACGATTAGCAAGGTTCATTTTATTGATTTTGATCGGTTGGAAGATGTTCTTAAATTCTGTCGTATTATTCAACTTAAATTCTCCATAATTAAGAATAGATTGGCGGCAATTTCATGCTCCATTACAGGTAAAAAGTGACAATACCCAAGTTTATGGTTTAACTTCTGGATATAAGTCTTTAGCAATATCCTCGAGGCCTAGATAAAGCAGCTTTTTTTTGCTTGGTTTTGTGGACTCCCAGTCCCAGTCCATCGCGCCCAACAGCCAATATATCTCCGCATCAATATTGAGTGTCGCATTAGCTAGCGGACCGGCCGAAAAGGGCGGTTTCCCGATGATCCTTGGATGGACAGGCCATTTCAGCTCATTAATTCCCTCGCGCAGATTAAATAAATGTCTAATATTGGCGATTCTTTCGCCGGTTTTAAGAATATCTTCCCATGAACGTTCCCAGCCGGTTACCGCATTGAGGAATTTCCCTAATCGGTCATTAAAGGCAAAACCCATCAGGCACACTCCCGCCGAGTTAAGGACTTGGACGTTAAAACCAGCCGGCCCGGTGCCTGAGGTATGACGTCCCGGTGTGGCATCTATGACGTAACAGGCTCCTGCCGCGGGCCAGGCATGCGGTCTGGTTATTTTAGGATCATGCATGCCGAGTTCCTGACCGCCGATGTGAACGGCGTATTTTTCAGCATCCTTTCCGATCTTTGCGGCTGCTACTTTCACTCCATCTGCCAAAATACTTCCCAATCCTTCCCGCCGGGCCATTTTGATGGTCATCGCTACCAGCGCCTGATGGTTGCCCCACTTCAGCTCAATGCCTTCTGTGTCATTCCTGGTAATGATGTTATTTTCATATAACTCTGTCGCAAAAGCTATCACCGTACCGGCTGATATTGTATCCAATCCCGTACGATTACAGATGTCATTAACCATCGAAATCGATTCTGTATTACTATTGGCACAGTTTACCCCGAAGGCCGCTGCGGTCTCATACTCCGGACGGTGGACACCGGCTGCGTATTTGTATTCTCCCTCTCCTGCTTTAAGAATTCCTTTACATGCGATTGGACAGTGCCAGCAACCATGACCTTTTTCTACCCGGGCGGCGAAAACATCATGGTGAAGACCGGAGCGGTCGGGAAGATCGAAGACGCCGATACCACCCCAATTTTTTACCGGACTGTCTCCGTTGTATGCCGCGTTATACGTTACAATGCTGGTCCCGTATTTATGCATTTCCTCCCATGGTGCCGTGGTAGTTCCATTAGTCTGCCAAGCTTTAATTTGCTCTGTTCTTATACTTAAAACAGCTGCTCGATCTGAGACAGTCACTTCCCTGTTCCCTCGCACAACTACGGCTTTTAACTTTTTTGAACCCATTACCGCGCCAAGCCCTGAACGTCCGGCCGTACTACCATGGTCGGACATGATGCATGAGATCAGTGACTTCATCTCCCCGGACGGCCCGATGCAGGCTACTCGTGACTGTTTACCATATGCTTGTATTAAAATCGCTTCTGTTTCGTAGGTGTCTTTTCCCCAGAGATAATCGGCATCTCGTATTTCAGCTTTACCATCATCTATTAACAAAAAAACCGGATTGAAGGAAATTCCTGTAAAAAACACTGCGTCAAAACCCGCGAACTTCAGGTAAGGGCCAAATTCGCCGCCTGAATTAGCATCTCCCCAACCACCGGTTAATGGAGACTTGGCTACTACGGCAAACCTTGCACCTGTAGGCACGGGCGTACCGGTTAGCGGACCGGTGACAAATCCCAAAGTATTTTCCGGCCCCAACGGATCAACACCCGCTTTTTGCCGGCTATATAATATTCGGGCTCCTAACCCATAGCCGCCAATGTAATCGCGAAATATATTATCATCAAGGGCTTCTTCTCTTATACTTTTAGTGGACAAGTCCACGAAGAGTATTTTCCCCATGTATCCGCCGGACATTTTTCTCCTTATATATTGTGGTTAACCCTACTATAGATCATAATTTGTAAAGTCTTTATTTTAGTAATTTGGTGCGCATATTTTTTACTATTGAACAAAAATGGCATCAACATTCTGCGATAGACCCGGTTACAAGATGCGGGAGGCAAACAGGATTGCCTTCAATTTCATTTCATCCTTCCGTTTTACATTTGAGAAATAGTCTGGTAAATATTTCTAATGTTTCACGGAATGGCTCTCTATTTCTATCAGGATGGGCATTAAATACTTTTTAAACAATACCGGGTTTTCCGCCATGCCGCTGTGCGACATACCTTTCATCTCTGTAAATTTGGAGCCTTTAATCTGTTTTGCCAGTTCTCGCGCGTCTTCGACGGTGCTGGTGGGATCGTATTCCCCTGTCAGCAGATAAACCGGGCATTTATTGGTATTAATTAAGTGGCATTTCCCCTTCATGTCATGCTCAAAGAAATAGTAATTCATATCCCCCTTCGTTACAGGAGGCGCGGAAAGCATGGCAACCCAGCTGATCGAGCGGCGATATTTTTCCGGGTTAGAAGGCGCGGAAAATCCCATGGCCGTGCCTCTTTTATAATCGTTGCCAATGTAAGGATGATAAAAAGTATCTAGCGTAGCTGTTCCTGCGCTCTCGGCGGCTTCAACCCCAATTACGGCCCTGAAACCATCAGGATAATGTAGCGCTAGATTCAAAGCCAGAAATCCGCCAGTAGCGGTGCCGATATAAACCGGTTTTTCAAGCCCGAGCGCGCGGCTCAATGCTATTTGAAAATCCATGAAGAAACTTTTAGTCAGTTTATATTCCTCTTTCCACCAGGGGACACCCTCCGGCGGAATTGATCGGCCATGATATGGAAGGTCGGCTGCAATGACGTGGAACCGGGAAATAATATCCGGGTCATTCAACATGTGGCGCCACTCCAAGACATTGGAGCCGGCGGAATGCTGGCAAATAAGAGGAATGCCCTTACCGCTTTCTTCATAATAAACGCGATATTCTATACCTTGAATTGTGAGATATATGTATTTACCGGTAATGGGTTCGATAATTGCCATTTTGGTCTCCTTTGCTAAGTATCCGGTTTCGAATTATAAGTTTTCAGTTACGAGTCAAATATTCAATAATTAAGTAAAGTGGGTTTTCTCTCTAACTCTCTCCTGTACATTTGCTTTAACAGTAAAAGTATTTCGGCCCGCGTGCGTTAAAGCGGGAGGACTGATTTATTTACTGGTTTTGTAGTTCTCTGAAGATATCCAGCATGCGGGTGACAGCCCAGAAATGGCTGAAGGCGCTGATGGTATCACCTTCCAGACGGAAATTGCCCCGGATCATGCCTCCGAAGACACCGTCATAGAAGCGGGGAGGTATGGGCATGAGAAACTTGAGCCAGGCATCCTCTGAGGCTCTGATGGCAAAATCCCAGGGGTCAGCGAAAGCGTTTTCAGATTTAATCTGGGTGACTACTCCGTCGCGGAATTTAATAATACACTTAATATTGCCTACTTCGATACAGACATCTTTGGTCATGTAACGGGCGGCGATTTTTAATTCCGGATCGGCATTGAGAACATCCTTGAAGGATATCGTGTTTTTCGGGTCAATAAAACGGACTGCCATATTTGCTGCTCCTTGTCTTAGTTTCGAGTTTTACAATCGAATATCAACAATCACGAATAAATTGGATATTTTATTTATTTCTTTCTTGAATTTGCTGCAATTTCGTCCAATATTGGCATCAAATATTTTGTAAATAACGGCGGGTTTTCTGCCATACTGGCGTGTGATAAATTTTTCATTTCGGTGAATTTGGCACCGTTGATTTGATTTGCCATCAATATAGTGTCCTCAACTGAGATCGTAGGGTCATAGTCACCGGTAAGCAGATAAACCGCGCATTTTGAGGTATCTATGAGCTGCGCTTTCCCTGTCAGGTTATGTTCGTAGAAATAAAAATAGAGGTCGCCCTTGGTGGTTGGGGCGGGGCACTGCATGCAGCACCAGGCAATTTCACGGCGGTATTTTTCCGGTGTGGTAGGAGCGCAAAAATACATTGCGTTCACCATCCGGTAATGGTTAGAAACGCTGGGATGATAGAAAGTATCCAGCGTAGGTGTTCCTCCGGTTAATGCGCAGCCAACGCCGATAATAGCTCTAAACTCATCAGGATATTCCAGCGCCAAATCTAATCCGATATTACCACCGACATAACAGCCAAAGTAAACCGGTCTGTCAAGTCCCAAAGCATGACTGAGCGCAAGCTCGAATTCCATAAAGAAGTTCTTTTTCAGCCGGTATTCCTGTTTCCACCATTCCACGGATTCAGGCGGGAGTGAATAACCGTGATAGGGCAAACAAGGAGCGATCACACGGTATTTCGACGTGATATTGGGGTCATTTAGCATAAAGTGCCATTCTAAACCATCACCACCGCCGGAATGCTGGCAGATGATAGGTATGCCCTGGCCCGCTTCCTCATAAAAGACGCGGTACTCAATACCTTGCACCATAAGGTGGATATATCTGCCGACGATAGGTTCTGTTTTTACCATTTTGGTCTCCTTGTGTTAGCTAAGAGTTATCAATTATCTGATCAGGATTCAATAGTCAATAATCGAGCAAAAGATGAGGCACTTTTTTGATATCTCCGGACCAGGATAACGGGCACCAATTTGTAAATACCAATGCATTTTTGTTGGATTAAATCTATTTTCCCCATCCGGACTTAAGCCTCGCCTTTACTCACGGCGCGGCCTAAGTCCGGGAGAGAAAAAACTGAGTTCCCTATTAGTGTTCTAAGACGCGGTTTTTAAAACCTCTTTTATCCGGTTCTTTGTTTATTTCCCTAAACTGGTCTTTAAATTCTGGTCAATCCAGAACCGTGCCTCATAGAAGCACAGAAGCCTGGGGGTGACTAAACCTGAAACAGACTGGTCTTGACCGTTATAACCTTTGAGCCACGGCTGGTAGAGCGCAGTAAGTCTGGGTTGAAGCAGGGATATTATCCAATGCTGGCGGGTCACTTTTTCACTTGCCTCTTTTACGTAAGCTTTAGCGTCGGCAATACTGGTTGCTGCCAGCGCCTTATCGGTTAAAGCATCCCATGCCGGGTCGGCAATTCCATACCAGTTCGCCGCGTAGCCGGTCCGGAAACCGCCGAGTTGCAGCACCGGGGCATCGGTTGTACCAAGAATTGAGGAACCGCCCCGGAATGTCAGCTGATCTGCCTTTAAGGCCGTGACAAAGGAAGTCCATGATACTGAGTCCATAGTTCTGATTTCCATGTCAATGCCAACTGCGGAGAAATAAGACTTTACGATTTGTAATAAATCCATATCACCGGCAAGGTCAGCAACCACATTGGTTTTAAAACCGGTGGGATAACCGGCATCCGCTAATAGTTTTTTGGCGCCTGTGGGGTTATAGGCATATTCATCCTTCAAATCCTGAGGCCAGTCTTCATATTTAAATCCCCAGCCTGCCAGATATCTTCCAACAAATGTGGAAGGATAAGGTTCGGCATTACCGTTGTAATAGGATTTGGCCATATCCGCTAGATTAAGGGACATTTGCATTGCTTTTCTCACGCGGATATCATTCATTGGTTTATTGTCGTTTCTGGGGTCAATAGAAAGACCTGAGGAAGTTGGGATAAGTAACTGCAATATTTCCGGGTTGGTTTTAGTAATTGATTGTGCTTGAGTAAATTGGATCCCTTCCATTACATCAATTTTTCCGGAACGTAAACCTGCCAAAGCGGTGGCTGTATCCGGAATAACAAGAATTCTAAGGGTATTGGCATAGGGAAGTTTATTCTGGGGATAACGCTCATCATAACCCCAGTAATTGGGATTCTTTTCCAGTGTGGAAGAAGAGTCTGACACATAATCTTTTAGCAGCCAGGGGCCAGTGCCGATGGCATGGCGCCAGTCGCTCAGATCCCCCCACTGGTTTACAGCTTCACGCGCTTCCAGGTCAACATCAGTGCCGGGGACACGCATCATGGCTTCAATTATAGATTCCGGCGTTGGATTCGCCCACTTAAAGACCACGGTATATTTATCCGTAGCGGTAACTGATCTAAGCGGTATATATGCTGCAAAACCATTGAAAGCGCTGACTGGTTTTGTAAAACCATCGCCTAAACCCAGCATGCGGTTATAATGATAGGCTACATCAGAGGCCACGAACTCCCGTCCGCTTACAGGAGGAATGTCCTGCCAACGTACGCCCTGACGGATATGAACTGTAAAAGTTGTAGTGTCTGTAAACTCCCATGTTTGGGCAAGAAGTCCCTGTTCGTACTCACTGGGACGTCCACCAATTCTAAAGTCAAAAACAGAAGGATTCAATTTCCAGTCATCAGCAAATAATCTTTCCAGCCAGGCTGTCTCGATACTCGGGATTCTATTACCGTAGATCGGATCGAAGTTCGTAGGGTTTCTGTTTAAACGAATCGCAATTTGCCCGCCATATTGCGGTTTACCTAGACTATCCCACCAATTTCCGGTAACGGTAGCCTTTGTAGTGGTCACGCTGGTTACAGTCGTAGTAGAGGTTTTAACTGTCGTTGAGGTCGTTGTTGTCGATGTTGTAACAGGCAATGCCGAGGTGGTGGTTGTTGTCGCTTTAGAACATGAGGCAAGAATCAGGGATGTTACCAGGAAGCCGGTTAGTAGGAACCATAGAACGCCTTTTTTCATACACACTCCTTTTTATATTTATCCTATTGATTTACTATAAATTCATTCTCCGGGTTAGAATCTACTAAACGGTTGTAGGTTTGTACACATGATAGTGTACTCGTACAAATGACAAAGTGAAGGAATGTTATCATGAATATTTTAATTTGTCAATTATTACAAGGAATCCATGAAACTTTACCGATCTGACTAATAATAAAAACGCTGAAAGTTTATCTTATAATATTTCTTGCTAAAATTTTGGTACTGTGTAATAATTAAGTTAGTTTAATTAAGCCGACTTAATTATTGGAGGTTTGTATGGATACTGAAAGAACCGAAGAATATTTAGAGGCTATATACAAAGAGCAAAGTAAAGGGGAATCTGCATCTACCTCGTTTTTAGCGAGAGATTTAGGGGTATCGCAACCTGCGGTTACCGATATGCTGAAGAATCTTGAAAGCAAAGGGCTGATTGACTATAAATCAAGTAAAGGCGCAACACTAACGGACATTGGCGTGGAGAAAGCGCTTGGTGTAATAAGACAGCACCGACTGTGGGAGAGATTTCTTACTGATATCCTTGGTATGAAATGGGATAAGGTACATGAAGTTGCCTGCAAATTGGAGCACCTCGATGTTCCGGAAGTTGAAGAAAGATTGGCTGTCCTTCTGGGCGATACGGATACCTGTCCCCATGGACATGCGATTCCTGATAAACACGGCAATATTAAAGAGGAAAAAGCCGTGCCACTTACCAGGTTCCAGCCGCTCCAACGGGTGAATATCGTTGCCATTGACGAAAGTGATTCCGGGTTACTCCGGGATATCGAAACCAAGGGTTTAAAACCAAAGGTTGTTGTCACGATCAAAAGGAAAAATGAAGATGGTTCATTTGAAGTAGTAGCTGGCAAGAAAAGTATCCGACTGAACGCGAAGCTGGCTGCAGCTCTTCTGGCAGAACCGGTTACTAT
>PMBW01000032.1:0-2171 GCA_003153075.1 Dehalococcoidia bacterium
GAATAGGCTTTTACGCCCAATCTAAAGATCACGCGGGACACGAAAAAGACAATGATCAACCAAACCGCCAGTACCCCGATCCCGAATAACGTAGCGGAAGGGGTGACCTTACCCAACAGTAATTCCGTAGGAAAACCAACCGTCCAGTAGAGCGGTAGTATTTTCGCCGCAATTTGAACCGGATACGGGAGCAATGACAGCGGCGCGATCTGTCCGGAAAACAATAGCAGCATTAAGAAATACAATTGATTCAGGGAGCTGACACGGGTGGTCCAGAACGCGGCCTGCGCCAGCGTCCATTCCAGCAGGAACCGCACGAAAAACGCCAGTATTAACACCGGGATAAAGGCCGCGACAACCCACAGCGAAACCGAAAGCGCCGCGTGAAAGGCAAATGCCAGCGCCACNNCGCCATTCATAATCCCACATCAACCACGTGTAGGTGAACTGATTCACCAGCATCAGCACCAGGAAATAAGACACAAACGCGCCGGTTGTATAATCGCCGACACTACCGCCTTTGCCGTTAGAAACGGTCGACCAGACCACCAGAAAGATCAGCGGTTCGAGCACCTGACCGATCATCCAGATCAGCAGCGCGACGCGGTATTGGAACATCGACGCAAAGGTGGTTTTAAATTGCTGCAAATAGAGTTGGACTAGAGCTTTCATTTGTTCCATTCCGTAAAAGCGCGGTCGATCACTTCTTCAATGGGCGGGTCTTCGACCAGCAGATCGACCACCGGCAAATCGGCCAGTAAACGCTCGGTGATACGGGCGGTTTCGGCTTTCGGCACGCGTAAAGTATAACGCCCGTCTTCACAGGAGAGGATCTCGCCGTAAACCTTCAGATCAGCCTGACATTCGCCTAACTGGATGATAATTGTCTTGTGCGAAGTAAAGCGCTGCAGTAAAAGCGCCAGTTCGCCGTTAAAGAGCAACCGCCCGTGATGGATCACAACCACGCGCTTGCAGAGAGCCTCGACATCAGCCATATAGTGACTGGTCATCAGGACGGTCGCCCCGAAACGCCTGTTGTATTCCGTGATAAAGCTGCGGATACGCCGCTGCATGGTAACATCCAGACCGATCGTCGGTTCATCCAGAAACACTACCTGCGGGCGGTGTAAAAGCGCGGCGGCGATCTCACATTTCATTCTCTCCCCGAGGGACAAGTTGCGCACCGGTTTGGTCAGCAGGGGGCCTAATTCCAGCAGGTCGGTGAGTTCTTTCAGGATACTCTGATAATCATCAGGCGGGATCCGGTAGATGACCCGGTTCAAATCAAAGGAATGGATAGCCGGTATGTCCCAGACCAATTGGTTGCGCTGCCCCATGACCAGCGTGATCTGTCGCAAAAAAGATTTCTCACGTTTCCAGGGATTATGTCCCAGTACGGTCGCTGTCCCGCCTGTTGGATACAAAAGGCCGGAAAGCATTTTCAGGGTGGTGGTTTTTCCGGCGCCGTTCGGCCCCAGGAAACCGACGATTTCACCGGGAGCCATATCGAAGGAAATGTCATCAACCGCCTGTACCTCCGTTTTTTTACGGCGGAAAATACCGCGCAGCGTTGCCTTTGCTCCTTCTTCCTGCTGATTTACGAAATAGGTTTTCGACAGATCCTGAATATGCACGATGGGACCTGCGGCAGCGGTTTTAAACTTCGCCGGACGGAAAGACGGGTTTTCTTTGCCTGAATTGCCGAGTACCATTTACCTGCCTCTTGTTGTAACCGGAATATTTCGTTGGAGTCTGTAAAACTCAATACCGGTAAAATGAACCGTTTTGTATTATCAGACTACCATAAAAACAGACAGATTTCAGAGTGACAGGCACAATATTATACCTTTAGCTCATCAAAAGTAAACCGCACGGTCAACAAATATGGTTCATTTATATCTTATGTAAAACCGAATACCCCGTCAGAATAGATGAGTGACAGACAAAATAACATTGAAACAGTCTCAATGGGAAACAATAATACAATATTTATGCATTGGCTTAAAGGGAAGACCTGAATAATTTTGAGGCAGTTGCCGGTTGAAAAGAATAATTACACTAATAATCCTGGGGTTGATGCTGGGTTTGAGTCTGTGTTTTGTCATAGTCTCTCCCGGGAAAACAGCATTCGTCGCGGGCGCTCCCACTACCACTGTTTCCTCCCCGACCAC
>PMBW01000032.1:2234-5269 GCA_003153075.1 Dehalococcoidia bacterium
CGCAACTACCACTCCGGTTGTAACGAAAAGCGGAACAGCCTCTTTTAAACAAACTATGACCGTTGCCCAGAGCGGACAGCAGATCATTTTCACCGGCGCCACTTCCGGCGGAATCGGGAAATCCGATATATTTACAGTCGTAGCGAACCCGGCGATGGACCGCTATGCGGTATCCGGTATCGCCACGCCTCAGATAGCAGGGATCGGTTTCAACGTCACAATCCAGGCACAGGATATCTACGGCAATGATATTACTACAGGGTCAGAAGCAGTCAAAGTGGAATTGGCTAAAACAGATAAAGGCGCAACCCCGGATTCTATTGTAACCAAAAACGGAACGACCACTTTTAAAATGACGATGACCGCCGCCCAAACCGGGCAGCAAATTATTTTCACAGGGGGCACTTCGGGGAAAACGGTCACGTCCGGCACGTTTTCAATTAATCCCGGTGCGTTGGCGGCTATCGCCGTCAGCCCAAACACCAAAACACTGGATATCAGAGCAACGCAGCAATTTACCGCGACCGGACTGGACAGCTGCAATAATGAAGTCCACTGCACCCCGGTGTGGAGTGTGATGGATCCCGATGCTGGGAGCATCGACACCTCGGGATTCTTTACCGCAGGGATTAAAGCGGGTACGTACACAAGTACGATCGCGGCTGCTTCCGGCGCTATTTCGGGAAATGCATCGGTCACCGTTAATCAAACCAGTTTCCCTGTCACTGTCACGCAACCCGCTAACGGTACAATAACGCCCGGTACCACCAATGTAAATTACGGCAGCAGCCAGACTTTCACGATTACTCCCGCCGCCGGCTGTCACATTACTGATGTGCAGGTGGACGGCTTTTCGATTGGCGCGGTCAGCAGTTACCTCTTTAACAATGTCACAGTTGCGCACAGTCTCACCGTGAGTTTCGCGATCAACACCTACACGGTAACCTTCACAGCTGGAGTGCACGGCATCATCAGCGGTACGGCGGTACAAACCATCAGCTACGGCGGGAACGCAACCGCCCCAACGATCACCTCTACTGCCGGCTGGACTTTCACCGGCTGGGATACGGCCTTCACCAATATCACCTCTAACCTTACGATTACAGCGCAGTACACTCTCAACACCTATACCGTAACCTTCGCGCCAGGAGCACACGGCACCATCAGCGGCACGGCAATGCAAACCATCAGCTACGGCGGAAACGCAACCGCCCCAACGATCACCTCTGCTGCCGGCTGGACTTTCACCGGCTGGGATACGGCCTTCACTAATATAACCTCTAACCTTACGATTACAGCGCAATACAGTTTGAAGGCCTATAATGTTACCTTTACGCCGGGAATTCACGGCACGCTGTTAAATGGTAATATGACGCAGCTAGTGGTTTACGGCAATTCTGCTATTGCGCCTGTTGTAACTGCCAATCCAGGCTGGACTTTCACCGGTTGGGATACAACCTTTACAAATGTGACCTCTTCCCTTCTCATCACTGCGCAATACAGCCAAAACATTTACACTGTTACCTTTACTCCGGGGGAGCATGGTGTCCTGGATAGCGGTAACGGGCAGCAGACCTTAACCTATGATACAGATGCAATTGCGCCAAAAGTGAATACGAATCCCGGTTGGACATTTACAGGATGGGATATAAAATTCACAAACATTACTTCTAACCTCGCGGTCACCGCCCAATACAGCCTGAATCTGTACACACTAACCTTTTCTGCGGGTGCTCACGGCGCGTTGACCGGTGGCCTGACAACCCAATTCCTTAGCTACGGAGAAAACGCCATCGCGCCGACCATAACCGCTGATTCCGGATGGACTTTCACCGGGTGGGACAAGGAATTCACTAACGTCACAGCGGATTTGAATATGACCGCGCAGTACAGCATCATCGCGCCTGAACGGATAGAACTGCTGATCGCAGCCAACGCATCGTTGGATCAGAATGAGCTCTCCCGATTACCCGGTATCGACTGCCAAACCAAACCAACGGCTGCCGCGCCCGATATTACCCAAACGGATACTGATGATATTAATTATCGGGTTGTTTCGTTTGCTCCGAAGCTAAACCTTTCAATGATTGCCGGGATTGTTATTTATACCGCGTGTTTTTGTGTGATTTTAGCTCTGTTTATCCTTCGATTCCTGATGAAACGGAACCGATAGCATATTCTGCCGGCGCGCTGTTTATTTTTATCTTGCTGTTTTCCTTTCAACTTCCTGTGCCGTGTGGAAGATGATACTTTGCAGCCGCAGTAAAAAGAGGAAAGAAACGACAGTGCCTGTCCCGATATACATAATTTGCACCCAGGACGACGAAATATCGGTACCGGTTTTAATAGCGTGAAAGATGATCGCCCAGAATAATCCGAAAGAAACGAAATGAATTATCCGCCATGTATTTTGGCCGATATACTTACGGAAATAGCAACTGAAAGTCAAAATCAACACACCGTAAAACCCGACAATACCCCAGGCCGTCCAGCCTGCCCGGTAAGGCGCGGTGAACGGAATGAAAAGTTGTTTAAGCGTATAGGTATAGTAAGTGTCACCCAGCAGCGAAAAGATGTGCAGGCCGACCAGCGCCACACCTAACAACGCGGTGAATTGATGCAAATCCGCTGCGCGCCACCGCGCGAATAAACGGTCGAGGAATTTTAGTTTCATCCCCAGGCCTAAAACAATATTTACGAAAAACAGCAGGTAAGCGGTAAGAGCCGCCGCGCGTGATATATACCAGAAAACATTAGCGGACATTTTTAGTCTCCCGGCTTTCCTCTGATCTGAGCAGCGTGCCATCGTTTAATACCAGGATTCCCTGCGTGCCGGATTGGTTTTTAATAAAACGCATGCCGCCATCCGGTCCGAGTATCACTGCTGTTTTCGCCATAATCTCCGCCCTTACAGCTGAATCCGCGATGACCGTAGCAGAAATTACCCCTGAATCAGCTGGCCTGCCGTTCCTGGGATCGATGAGATGGTGGAAAGAAAGACCGCCTCTCCGCCAGCGGCGCCGCGCGGTGCTGGA
>PMBW01000117.1 GCA_003153075.1 Dehalococcoidia bacterium
GCTTCTTCAAAATCGTGGGTAACATGCAGGGTGGTGATATTGAGCTTATCGTGCACGGTTTTTAACTGGGAACGCATCTCTTCGCGGCTTTCCGCATCGAGGGCGCTTAACGGCTCATCAAGTAATAATATCTGAGGTCTAGTAATCAGCGCACGAGCCAAAGCTACTTTCTGCCGTTCTCCGCCGGAGAGGGATGCCGGTAACCTGTTCAATAAAGGCCCGATTTCAAACAAGCCGGATATCCACGCCAGCGCTCCATCGAGCTGCGGTTTTGCCGTATGTCTGACACGCAACCCAAAAACGATATTTTCTTTAACGGAAAGATGAGGGAATAAAGCATAATCCTGGTAAACGATGCTTACCCCGCGCTCTTCCGGCACAGTTCCGGTGACATCTCTGCCGTCGAGGACTATTTTACCCTTATTAATTGTATGCAGACCGGCAATCGATTCCAACAGCACTGTCTTTCCAGCGCCGGTCGGACCGAGGACAACAGTATAATCGCCTTTGGGAACAGTCAGATCGATCCCCTCCAAATGAAAGGCCGCGACTTTGACATGAAGATCTTTCAACTCAATCATGTTTTTTATCCCGCTGCAACGCAAATCTGAAACCGATAAAAATGACCGCGCAGATAATTACCAGGATGGCCGCTACCGGCACCGCCTGCGTCAGGCCGTAAGCTGCAAACCGCTCATAGATCAACGTCGAAGTGACCATCGGGTAATAAGTGAGGATCACGACAGCGCCGAATTCGCTGATACCGCGCGCCCACATCATCAACGTGCCCGCCAGGATACTGCGCCAGGCCAACGGCAGCGTCACCCGCCGGAACACCTGCCACGGCGAAGCTCCCAGCGTGCGGGCCACATTTTCCAGCCGCACATCAACTTTACTGAACCCGTCTTTGGCAGAGTTGATCAAAAAAGGCACGCTGACAAAGAGCATGGCGATAATAATACCCGCTAAAGAGTCCACAAATGAAATACCGATAGAATTAAACCATTTCCCGAGTAAATAATTACGTCCGAAGACAAAGAGCAGTGCAATTCCGGCAGCAGTATGCGGCACGACGACCGGCAAATTGATCAGACCTTCCACCACACCCTTCAAAGGGAAATCATTTCTGGCCAGCAGATATGCCAGCGGCACTCCCAATAGAAACCCGATAGCAGCAGTGATCAGCGCAGCATAAAGAGTGAGTAAAATGGATTTCATGACGGTGGGATCAAGCAGCGCCTGCCACAGGTCGCTTTTGTCTGAAAGGAAGATGATCTTTACCAATGGAATGAGGATAAATAAGACGATCAACAGGCTGAGTATGCTGAAAATAACCAGCAAGCGATGGCGGGCAAGCCAGCTTCGGGCGGAATGAACCTTCTTCGGAATCAATGCCAACCTTTTCTCCTATTGAAACAATGGTTTCAAGGACGCAGGTAACGCATTAATGTTATCACATTGAGGAGGCACTAATTCAGGGTGGTTAGCATCCCGGAAGATACGCTGGCCGTCGGCACTGAGGATAAACTGAATGAACTTCTCTGCTGCCGCCTGGTGTTTGGAATTGTTGGCGATGGTCATACCGTAATAAATCGGCAGTCCCTGGAACACAGGGTCTACGGTTTTAAAACGGCGAAAGTCAGTCTTGACCACTACTTTGGCGTAGGTTTGCGCAAGGTTCTTATCCGCCAGGTTGATTTCCGGGGGCAGTTCCATGTATTGCAATCCATCCTGGATCACCGTGCTTTTATAATCGATTGTATAGTCAATATCCCCCGATTGCAGGAGGGCCAGCAATTCCATGTGGGCGCCGCGTAAGACCATGTGTTTGTCGGTCGGTTCCAGTAATTCCGGAATATGGACCGTTGTAATGCCTTGAACCGTGTTAGAAGTGATCGGCCAGGAAAAATACTTNNCCGACGGTATTATCCATAATACCATCGGTATGATAATAGGATTCTGCAAGCTTCAATGCCATCAGGTTACGGTAACCAACGGCATCCATACGGGGGTCGGCGAAACCAAACCGGGTATCAGGACGTGCGATTATCTGATACCAATTATTAGTATTTAACTCGCCTGCGTACTTGCTTTTTGAGGTGTAGGCCAGCACCAGCTGATTGGTGGCAGGCATGATATCCCAACTGGCATAGGGTCTGCCGTCCGGCATTTTAGTCTGATACATCAGCATCGGAATCAGGGAATAATCCGCCACGGCAACAACGTCCACATCCTGATTAAGCTCAGTGACCTGCCGGATAACCTGGATACTGCCGTGGGCCTGCATCTCAACCTTGATGTCGGGATTAGCTGCCTCGAATTCCTTTTTAATCTGAGCAAAAGGAACCATCAGGCTGTCGGCTTCAAACACGACGAGTGTTGTTTTTCCGGCGGTGGTACTACCCGGAGAAGGGGAAGAGGTAGCGCAGGCTGTAACTCCGGTTAACAAACTCATGAGCAGGCAAACCAGCACTATCCCCTTCATTAAATCCCTTCTTATCTACTAATAAAATTTTTAATAATTTTGTGTATTGGAGCTATTTACGGAGCGGCAACAACATCGATCTTGCTTAACAATTTGGCCCAAACACTGCCATCTGAAACCAGCTTCTCGCTGGAAAGGATGCCAACTTCGAGCGGCCCGGCAGCGCTGTCCAAGGCAGCTCCGTCTACAGAATACACCACAGCAAGGGTGAGTTTGGTAGTCGGGGTAGCCGGATTCCCGGCGGTATCATAGGTGCTGAACGTGCCGTTGATGATCTGGTCGTAGGACACTGAAGAAGAGTAGCCGTCGGTCCCTGTAAACCTTACGATCTGACCGCTGGAAACTCCACCCACCGCATTCAACAAATCGATGAGGGCAACTCCTTTGTAGGAAAACGGGCCTGCAACAACGCCTTTCTTGTTCTTCGTGCCGCCGTTGCCGGTGACCGATTTTAGCGCCTGTAAGTCCGCCATCGCGTAGGATTTTGTTTTGCCGCCGTTGGTAACAGTCAGGACAACGGGTCCGGCAGGTGTTTGTGCTACCGTCGTGGTAGTAGTAGTGGTTTTTGTAGTAGCGCTGGATGCTGTGCTGCAGGATGCAGTTAAGATCATAGCAGCCAGCAATACGCTCACGCTTAACCATGTTAAAAGTTTCTTCAATTTGTTCCTCCATTTTTATTATTTATATTGTTAAATAACGATTATTTACCCGTCCCGGTCGCGGCCGGAGTTGCAGTGGGAAAAACCAGCTTGATCTTAGTGATCATACCGATCTGATGCTGGGCATCAACTGACTTCCCAACCAGCGCAAGAGGCCACTGTGTACTGGGTAATGGCTTGCCGTCAAGCTCAAAAGCCAGGATGATGTTATCATTTCTTTTCACCTGTGCAGAGGTAAAGGAAATCATGTCACCGTTCGAGTTCGCAATATGCACCTCATAACCCGCGTCGGCGACAGCATTACTAAAGGACATATCGCCGTTCGCGTCATCCACATTGCCTACCAGATACCAGAGCGGAATGCCCAGGTAAACATGGCCCTGCGCATCTATCCACGTCGCTCCGTGACATCCGGGGGCTGCGCCGGATTCAAACGTCGATTTGTCCATACTTTGCGTGATTGCGCCCTGGAGACTGATCGTCCAGGCCTGCTGCATGGTAATTACTTCAAGTTTCTGCGCCCATTTTACCCACCAGTGGCCGTCGGTTAATTGACCGGGTGCCATAATACCGACGCGTAAAGGACCAACCATCTCATCGATCGGGCTGCCGTCTTTTTCGTAAGCTAAAAACATAGTAACTCCTGCGGCAGGAGGCACCTCTTTACCGGTAGCGCTGTCATAGGTGGGGAATTCAGCGCCCTTGATAATCTGATTGTAAGACAT
>PMBW01000058.1 GCA_003153075.1 Dehalococcoidia bacterium
ATAGCTGCCGTAAAACGACTCCTGCGCCGACCTCGGTTTGAGCATGGACAACCTCCCTTATGTGAGTTGTCACTATTATACAGGATATGAGGGAGGTTGAGAAGGGGTAGAAGAGAATAATAAATCTCAGTGAATCTTTATTTTTCCCTTCCCCAAGCCCTCTCAATTTGATGGCTGAATTTTATTGTCTCTTTACCCATTAAAGCCCTAGCGTTACTAAGTACTATTTTATCGTCTCCCAGCACTTCCAGTATTGCCGCCGTTAAAACTCCTTCGACTGCCTTATCGTGAGTATTTGCCATTTCTTCAAGAAAATCGAATATTCCTCGTAGTTCTTCATGATTCCCTTCATTAGTTAATTTCTTTGCGAGAAGCGGATTTAATATAAAACCAAAAAAAAGATATGGATCATCGTCATCTTCATACCAACTTCGCAAATCTTTTATTTCTTCCACACCCCACCCGGGGAATCGCTTGATAAAATCTTTAACCAAAGTATCATGGTTCATCGTAATACTCCATTTGCCATCAAAGCATTAATCAAATCTTGATGCAATGATTGCGCGATTGCTAGTTGCACGTCGGTCAATCCCCCGGCAGTAATAACGTTTTCCAACCCTTGGACAGATTTGTAACCTTTTTCAACATGACCCTCATCTCCATAAGCCCTAATCCAATCAGCCGTTCCTCCATCTCCTATTACTGCACCTGGGCGATATAAACTGTTGACTATATTATATAATTTTGTACCTTTTTCTAAGTTTGAAAGCAAGCGTTCCCTCATAGTTTGAAAATTTCCCGGAAGTTCCCCTGATTCTGAAAATTCAACCCATAACATGAAAAAAGCTGATGCCAACATAAGAGATTTATTACTATTCGTTTTAGTACCAGTAAGATCAGTAGGAAGGCCGAATTCATCTCCCCCGTAAAACGTCTTTTTAGGGTCAACCCCCGTAAGAAGTCCGACTGTATTAGCAAGATGAAAAGCCTGGGTATGCATCTGTGATGTCAGCGCCGCAGGGTCATTTTTAAGAGTAATACTATCATGAGCGTACATCGCAGCCAGATTATCTCCTCCGGTTACAATGGCAATTAAATTTTCATATCTCTCATCTGAATAGACGCAAAACCATAATTCACCATTATCATTCATACCTTCATTATTTACATAGACATTCGCACATCCGCTGGGATCAATATACTTCAGTGNNNNAAGAGCTTATCCGTGCCTAAATTACCCTGACTAAATCGGCAGTTTCCTAAGGGCAAGGAAACTAGCCAGCTGACAGAAATTAGCTTCAAGTTGCAACTGATTGCAACGTTATTGTATCTCTGGTAAAATGTCAATGCAATGAGATTTCCGTGGCAGCAGCAGAAACAAACAATCAAGGCGGAGACACGCCGTAACATGACCGATGAACTTAGTCATCAGGGTTACCGCATGACGCCGCAAAGATTGATGATCGTCTCCGCGATCGAGAACAGCGATAACCACATTAGCGCAGAAGATATCTATGCGCAGGTCGTGGCAAAGTATCCCAATGTCAATGTCTCTACTGTCTATCGTACACTGGAATTGCTGGAGCAGCTCGGATTAGTGACTAAAACTGAGATGGGTGTCGGACGTATCATGTATCACCCCATCGAAAAAGGACATCACCATCACCTGGTCTGCCGGGAATGCGGTATAACTATTGATCTTGATGATTCCGCACTCTCCCCTTTGCGGGAATCACTGCTGCGTGACTACCAGTTTAATGCGGAATTGCGGCACATGGGGATCCTGGGTCTTTGCGCCGGCTGCAAACTAAAATCGCAGGGTAAGGTGGAAAATGGCTGATAAAGAGAAGGAAAACCTGAAGGCATTGCTCAAATACTGGGTCGCCCATAACCAGGACCACAGTGTGGAATTCAAAGAATGGGCAGGAAGAGCACAGGCGATGGGAGAACACGAAGTCGCTGTTGAACTCGAACAGGCCGTCGCGCAGATGGATAAAGCCACTGCGCTCTTCCGTAAGGCATTTTTAAAACTCAGTTCGGAAGGGAAATAACATGTGCCTGTCAAAAGCCTACGTCGAAAAAGACGGTCGTAAGCAGTTCCTTATGACGGATATTGCCTCTGTCAAAGTGAACGGCTCGAAACTGGTATTAAAAACTCTTTTCGGGGAACAGCAGGAATTGACCGCAAAAATCATTGAAATTGATTTCACTGCTAATTGCCTGAAGTTACAAGTCGCCGGAGAATGCAGCTTTATTGATAATCTCTAAATTATTTTAGCTTCTTATTGCAATAAGTTGCATATGCATAATATAGCGTATACACTCAAGAAAAGGGGAATTATGTTAAAATATTACCGCCTGATCATTTTAGTTTTTACGATAACGCTAGCGCTTGCTTTACTGGGTAGCTGCACACAAACCGAGACAGCCAAAATAAAAGTAATGACCGGCACGTCCCTCGTGACTGCTATCGTCGAAGAGGTGGGCGGCAACCACGTGGAAGCTATTAATCTGGTGCCGCCGAATCAGCACCCCGGCAACTTCGATATGAAGCCGGACGATATCCAGAAACTATCCACCGCCAAACTTTTCCTTTTGCAGGGTTTGCCGGGCGAAACCTATGCCGATAAACTGATCGCATCTGCTAACAACCCCAATTTGACCGTGATCAAAGCGAATGTTCCCGGCAACTGGATGATCCCCTCGATACAAGCCTCCGCCGTCGACAAGGTTTTAAACGCACTGATCGAGGTTGACCCGGACAACACGGCTGATTACCAGGCGGCGGCGGTCAAATATCAGCAAGCGGTGACAAACAAAGGGATCGAGCTGGAAGGCAAGCTGGTCAAAGCTAATGTGGGCGGGATAAAAGTTATCGCTTCTTCACGTCAGGCGGACTTTTTACAGTGGGCCGGTTTTCAAGTGGTGGGAACTTTTGACAGCGCCGCCGGTCTGACACCGCAGGTAGTTAAGGATTTAGTGGACAAGGGTAAAGCGAACGGCGTCAAGCTGGTTGTTAATAATTTACAGGACAGTGAAGATGCCGGTAAAGGAATTGCAGCTTCGCTCGGCGCGAAAAATCTTAATTTATCCAATTTTCCCGGCGGATTCAGCAATACCGCTACGTGGGCACAAGCAGTCGATTATAATGTGAATCTGCTGCTGAACGCGATAAAATAGGGTGGAGAAGTCCGGGAGAAATCAAGGTTTATAAATTCATTCTATGGTACACCCTCTCCCTAACCCTCTCCCATCGAGGGAGAGGGAACTAAGCTTAAGTCATTTCTTTTTTATTTAAATGATAATTAAACATTGAGGCCGCATTTGTCAGAACCAATTATAAATATTGAAAAAATCGTAGTATCCTACCGGGAGGATGAAGTTCTGCACGGGGTCTCTTTGCAGGTATTTTCAGGCGAGTTTGTCGGCATTATCGGGCCGAACGGCGCNNCAGGCGGCAAACATCGACCCGCGGATGCCGATGTCCGTGCGTGAAGTGGCTATGATCGGGCGTTACGGAATTTTGGGCTTGTTTCACCGTCCCGCTAAACTTGATTGGGACGCCGTCGATGCGGCGCTGGAGATGGTGGGTATGACGCATCTCGCAAACAGGCCGATCGGGCACCTTTCCGGCGGCGAGCAGCAGCGCGCCGCGATCGCCCGCTGTCTGGCGCAGGAACCAAAAATCTTCCTGCTGGATGAGCCGACGGCCTCGCTGGACTGGAAAGCGCGCACGGATATCCTGGAACTGGTAAGGCGGATCCACGATACCAGACATTTAACTACTCTCTTTGTGACCCATGAGCTGGAAACCCTGCCGCGCACCTGCGACCGGTTGGTGCTGATGAAAGCAGGGCGGATCATCGGGGATGGCCCGCCGAATGTAATGATCTCGGCAGAAAATCTGGCAAAATTATACGACTTACCTTTGGACGTTATCGCAGAACGCCACCCGCAATTACATCAACAGAAGGGACATTGACGTGGATTTCGCGATTTTTGGCTATCAATTTATGCAGAATGCCATCCTGGCGACATTCCTGGGCGGCATTGCCTGCGCGGTTATCGGCGTGTTCGTGGTGTTATTACACATGCCGTTCATCGGTGTCGCAATGGCGCATGCAGCTTTCGCCGGGGCGCTTTTCGGCTTACTGATCGGGGTTAATCCGCTGATCACGGCCTTCGCTTTTAGTTTCCTGGTAGCCTTGATCATCGGGCC
>PMBW01000255.1 GCA_003153075.1 Dehalococcoidia bacterium
GGGCGTTTGACTGTTGTCATTGTGAAGTCCTCCTTTTCTTAACAAAAGCAAACTCAACTAAGCCTTAGTGTGTAATATTTTTTAATCATAACACATGATAATATTTAGAGACAAAATGAATACAGTTGAAGCGGTCAGATCAAAGCGCACATCAGCACCATTTGGATAATAATTCATCCGGGCAGCCTGAGGCCTATTGAACCCGTTCGAAATCGATAAATCCAAGATTCACATCGACATGAATGAGTTTAACTTTTAACCGGTTACCCACATCGATGCCGTCATAACCGCGCACCAGTCTACCTTCGATCGGGGGTTGAAAAATACGGACCCATGTACCCTTGTCCGCAGAACCGGTGCAGATAGCATCGAACCGGTTACCGATCCTTGAAGAAAGCAACATGGCAGCAGCTGACTTCGCAACCTGCCTCTCCACCTTATTGGCATCATCTTCTTTTGCTGTGCAATGTTTAGCCAGAGCCACCAACTCAACCTGACTATATGGAACCGGTGTTCCACTGAGTGTCGCTTTTAAAATACGCTGTGTAATCAAGTCAGGGAACCGCCGGTTAGGCGCTGTTGAGTGCGTATAGTCTTTAACGGCCAAACCAAAATGTCCATTTGAAGCTCCGTTCGGGGCTTCGACGACGTATTCCCCCGCACCCAGTAACTTGATAATAACCAGTGATAAATCAGGAAAGCGCAAGGGATCAGCAGCTTTTTGTTTAGCCAAAAAATCAGCCAGGGCTTTTGAATCCGGTTCGGCAGGCAGTTGATAATTATACTGGGAGGCAATTTCAACAATTCTGGGCCAACGCTTCGGCGAACGAACTACACGTCTTATTGACGGGACTTGCTTATCTTTGAGAAAACGGGCTGTAATATCGTTTGCGGCGATCATAAAATCTTCGATAATTTGCTTCGCCCTATTTGTTTCCTCAACTTGCAGGTCTTTAATTTCGTCGTCAGCAAAAACCGGCCGGGATTCCAGTGTTTGCAACTCCAATGCGCCGCGTAGATGTCTTTTTTCGCGGAGTTTTTGCGCTACAATATCCTGGAGGCGCAGATTTTCTGCAATGGATTGGTCGACAGCTACATGATTCGCCGTTTCGCCTTCAAGCCAGGCAGCTACCGCGTTATAGGCAAGCTTCGCATGATTCCTGACCAGCGCGGGGTAGATATACGGATTTTGTATCTCGCCACTATCGTTGACCGACATTTCCACTATTATGGCCTGGCGGTCTTCCTGATTATTGAGAGATGTCAGGTCAGTGGACAGTTTTTCCGGAAGCATCGGAAAAGTCTTACCGGCAGTATACACCGAAGTCGTATTGTTATTCGCGTGCAAATCGATCGCCGAATTCTTTTTTACCGTATTATCAACATCAGAAACAGCCACCAGGATCTTCGTGCTTTTATCCGATTGGAGTTCAGCGACGGTCAACTGGTCAAGGTCTTTGGAATCATCATTATCAATCGATATCCAGGACAGTTGGCGCAAGTCCTTACTGGTAACTGCGGCTTGTGCATCCGAATTTTGAATATGTGAAAGCTCATCAAAAACTGCCGGAGAAAAATCCGTTTGAAACCCATGCTCGCGCATAACCCGCCGGGCAATCTGTTCCAGATAACTTCTTCCATATTTACCGTTTGAATTCTGCATAAGTAGATTTTAATCCCTGCCTTGTTATCGTTAAACAAAGACAAATTTATTTGAATCGGGTTAATTAGTAGGTATCAGACCCGCTTTTTATATAATACCAATAAATAAGTGAAAGAAAACGTTTACCCTGTGCTAAGGATATAATAAAAGTAAAGGAAAGTATACCAAAATTTGGATGGAGGTGTACCATGGCTAATAGCGAAGGTCAATCCGAACGTGAAGAGTTCCGCGGTGCCAGAATTCAAATCATGGGCACCAATCCGGACGATCCGGAGAACGGGAGAATATTTGTCTGGACTAAAATGGCCTGGTACGAACGGTTAGAAGGACAGTGGGGAGATGTTGCTTTTACGCCTGTCGCAGAATCGGAGGAAGAATTACGGGAATTGGTTACCAGAGATGACCCCGAAGCCGATCTGAGCGAATTGACAGGTGAATTCAGAGACACGGTTTCCGAAGAATTTATTGGGCAATCCCCATCCATCCCTGACTCTCCGGAAGATAACAGTGAAGAGATAGATGAAGATAATGAAGATGAGCAGGAATTCCACACTCATGATTTATAATTCACGAAACAGAGGTGAATCGAATTGTTCTAAATACTGAAAATATAGAAGGAGAGAATGATATGATAGCGATTGGCGCGGCAGCTCCGGATTTTAAGCTCAAAGATCAGGATGGAAAAATTGTAAAATTATCTACACTCAAAGGCAAGAATGTTTTATTATCATTCCGCCCGTTAGCCTGGACGTCTGTTTGTACCGACCAGATGAAATCCCTCGAGGAAAATTTTTACCGGTTGGCAGCATTGAATACAATCGCCCTGGGAATCGGAATTGATTCCGCTCCTTCAAATAAAGCCTGGGCCAAATCTTTAAACATTAGAAAAACCAGACTGGTTTCCGATTTCTGGCCGCATGGCGAAGTGTCAAAACTGTACGGTGTTTTCAGAGAGGAAGATGGATTTTCTGAACGAGCGAATATTCTCCTTGACGCCAGTGGAATAGTTGTTTTTGCCAGGTTGTATCCTGTGGGGCAATTGCCTGAAATCCAGGAAATTATTGATTTTTTAAATAAATAGTATATCTTTTTCTGTTCTGTTAATCTTGAGTGTCGTGATCGTCAGCTTCTTGCATGGGTACATCTTGATCGTAGTGAACGCACTCAAGGAATTCCTTTGTGAAGGTAGAATGGATATTTTGCTGCTTTTTCGCTGGTAATGGTGGATGGGCTTCCCACATGCAGAAAACTTCCGGCGAGACATATGAGTTGAGCGCGATTGTCGGGGAATTGCCTAATTCTTTGGCTACTGTCCTGGCTACTTCCTTTTTATACCTGATACGTTCTCTTCCGGTTTGCGGGATCGGCATTGTCTTGAGCTTCCGGAAGGCTGTCAGAGTACCAACGTAAGTTCTGAAGTCCTTCACGGTAAACCGGGACCCTTTTGGAATTGATTTCAAATACGCCCGGATGTGATCGGCGTTCGTTCTAAAGACTGGGTTTTCCGGACTAATGCTGCATCGGTTAGCGATATTCGCGGCTAAAAAGCTGTCTCTTAGATCCTTATTAACCCGGATACCCTTTTTCCCAACAAAATTAAAAGATAACATGTTTCCTTTGATTTTAATATGGGAACACCTGAGCGTCGAAGCGCCAAAAGCCTTGACCTCAGCCCGTGTTTCGGTGTCGCTGCCGATCCTGAATCCCGTTTTCGCGATTAGATAAAGGACAAGCGCGTCTTCTGAGGTTTTTATATCCCGCTTAACCTGTTTAATTAACGACAGATACGCTTTGCTGAAAGCCTTCAGCCTTGAGAACTTCGCAGCTGCAGCCATTCCCATATGCTCTGCGGAATAGAGGTAAACCCGCCTCCCCTTTATATCGCGCCCGATCGCCTGGATCGGACTTTTTGCGTCGGTTGTCATCCAGACATCAGTCCATGCCGGGGGAACCCTGGCCCCCGACGGCGTAAAAAGGGGTTTACCAGTGGCAACGATTTTTTGTTTATGCCGGCTTTTGGGACTCTTAGAGATTTCGTACGCACCTGCGCGCACCGGAGTTACTGATCCGGATTTTTCGTTTTTGGTAGTTTGCGCTTGAGATTTGGTCGGTGAACTTTTCATAAGGATACCAATATTATACAAGATGAAGAAAAATTCAACCTGAGCAAAATTTGGTATAAGGACTTAGCAAATTAATGTTCGAACGAATTTCGTTTGTTTGTCACCCGATGAACATGAAAATCGCAAAAATAGCAATAATGACCATGTGTGTCGAAATTGTTTCTAATGCCTGCTGCGCACACAATCTATATTTTTTTACCGCACCCGGGACAGAACTTAGCGCCGGGATTAAGTTGACGTCCGCATTGGGGACAGATATTCGCAGATGGAATTGCTTGTCCGCCCATCGGAGCGCCGCATTTAGCGCAGAATTTTGCCCCTGGTTTTTGTATTTGCCCGCAATTAGAACACACCGGTGAAGTTGGTATGGATTGTTTGATTACCGGCGCGCCGCACTGATTACAGTGTTTCGCATCAGGCTTTAAAATAGCGCCACACTGTGGGCAAGTGATTAGTATTTGAGAGGAAGCAGCAGCAGGTGCTGGCGCCGATGTTGTTTTTTGCGCAACTACCGGAGCGCCGCATTGACTGCAATGTTTCGCATCGGGTGAAAGTTTTGCT
>PMBW01000063.1 GCA_003153075.1 Dehalococcoidia bacterium
CTGTATTGTCATCCCGACAGTCAATCCGGAAACTATCACCCCTCACGCCGAAGCTTTTCAGGGTGTGATCTGGCATTTATTGGTCTCCCACCCCCGCTTGCGTGCTACAGAAATGAAGTGGGAATCGGTTAAATAAAAGTGAGCGCAGACAGGATGACCAAAACAAAAGCCGTTTTTCTGGACCGGGACGGTGTCGTGAACGAACTGGTTTATTTTCACGAACAGGGAATTATTGACTCTCCCTTCGTCCCGGATCAGTTCCGTCTGTGCGCCGGCGTGCCGCAGGCAATCAAACAATTCCAGAGCAGCGGTTACAAAGTGATTATCGCTTCTAACCAGCCGGGGATCGCGAAAGGTCATATCACTCCGGACAATTTTAAAAAAATCACTGCGACCATGAAAGCTTTACTGAAAAAAGGGGATGTTTCCCTCGACGGCGAGTATTATTGCCTGCACCACCCGGAGGCCGTCATCGGGCAATACCGGGTAGATTGCTCGTGCCGGAAGCCTAAACCCGGTTTAATATTACAGGCCGCAGCAGAACATCACATCGATGTGTCCGCCTCCTGGTTTATCGGCGATAACCTGAGCGATATGAAAGCGGGGCAGAATGCCGGCTGTCATACCATGTTATTGGGCAAAATGAGATGTGAACTGTGTGACCTGATGCAAAATGAGGGAGTTAAACCCGAAGTGATCAAACCGAATCTTCTAGCCGCGGCTGATTATATTATTAAAGGAGCCTAAAATGAAAATATTTATTGATTCCGCAAATGTGAAAGAGATAGAAAAATGGTTAAGTTATGGAATCGTTGACGGAGTCACCACTAATCCGTCTATTATGCTCAAAGACGGTGTCAATGACATCGAAGAAGGAATCAAGAAAATTGCCGGATTGATCGATCCGCTGCCCCTCAGCGCGGAAGTCACGACCAATGACCCCAAAGAAATGGTTGAACAGGCCAGGCGGCTTGCAGCTTTAAGCCCTAACGTCATCGTCAAGATACCGGCCGAAAATGAATTTGGTGTGCCGACCTACGGGGTTATCAATCAACTGGAGAATTCCGGAATAAAAGTAAACGCAACCGCCATCATGTCTTTTGGCCAGATCATGCTCTGCGCTAAAGCCGGCGCTACCTATGTCAGCCTTTTCGCGGGTAGAATTGCCGACGAAGGCGGAAATTCCCCTGAAGTGATCGCGGAAACTGTAGAATGGCTGGAACGCTGGGAATTTAAGAGCCAACTTATTGTCGGCAGCATCCGTTCTGTCGGAGATATTATAAATGCCGCCTTAGCCGGCGCCCACATCATTACCATCCCGCCCCAGTATTTGAGCAAAATGGCCGATCATAAATACACGCGGGAGACGGTAAGAGAATTTATCGCCGACGCCAAAAGCTCCCTCAAGCTAATGGGACAATCCAAACTGTAGATCATTAGCTAAACACCTCACGCACATTGTGATTTTTGGGGCGGAGAGAAAACTGTTTATCGAGGGCAAAATATCCTGAGGCTGCCCGAAAATGGTATTCACTTCTACGCAGGGATGACAATCAGGGGAGTATATAGTTAGCCCAAGACTTGTTCGTATCGCAGCACACACCCACTGTCGTTCCCGACCTGATCGGGAATCCAACGAACCACTACTGGTAAAAATAATGGGTCTGCCAAGGTTGATAGGAAAAATCCTGAATACTCGGACAATTTACCTGTACTACCAAACAGACCTGATTCTATGGCCGGATTGGTTTTATGGATTCCCTCCCGTCAGGAGAATAGGGGTACGGGACTATAGGTTTTCATGGGAAAGACAATTCAAGGAGTTTTCGGACAGCCTCATTGAGAGAGCGTGACTGATTCAAAGTATTGGTGCGCTGTGGGCTTATTACTTGAATAATCTACGCAGAGACCGCGCCGGGCCAGATATCGATCCCGAATTCTTTCAGGGTTTCTACCAGCGCGGATAAGGGCAGTCCCATTACGTTATAGTAATCGCCCTCGATCTTGTCCACGATTACCGCTCCTTTACCCTGAATAGCATATGCGCCGGCTTTATCCAGCGGCTCCCCGGTTTTCACATAGGCTGCGATCTCTTCGCCGGTTAGTTGTTTAATGTAGACAGTGGTGTCCACTGTGCGGGTTATTTGTTGTTTGGTTATTGTGTCTAAAACCGTGAAACCCGTGACCACCAGGTGAGTTTTCCCGCTGATCTCCCGCAGCATCTTCGCGGCTTCTTTTTCGGTATGCGGCTTACCCATAATTTTATCGCCGATCATCCCGATAGTATCCGCGGCAATGATTATCACATCCTGGTGCCTGGCCGCTACCGCGTTTGCTTTGCTGACCGATATCTGCCGTACCAGCTCATGCGGCTCAAGTCCCGCGTTATTATCCTCTGCGCAATCGCTCGGATCAACCGTAAATTTGAGACCGATTTTTTCGAGTAATTCTTTCCGCCGCGGCGATGCCGATGCCAGAATAATTGTTTTCATACCTGAAATTACACCGACGCTAATTATCTTTTTAATATGATCCCGAAGGCCTTAATCCGGAAGCTATTTCGCGATTATTTTCAACAGCTTGATTTCAAAGGTCAGGGTTTTCCCGCCCAGCGGATTACCGGCGCTTGTCGCTTTCCCATACCCTTCTTCAGGCGGGATTGTGACGGTTTTGGACTCGCCGGCTTTCATGTCGAGGACAGCTTTTTCAAAACCCACAATAACCTGATTTTTACCAAGCGTAAATTGAAAAGGCGCTTTCCCTACCGATGTATCGTAAACCGTGCCGTCCGCCAGTTTTAACGTGTAATCCACTGAGACCGTATCCCCGCTCTGCGCCGTCTCATGCGGCGTTGCAGGTATTGTTGAGGTTGTTGATGGTTGGGTCAATATATTTGTGGTTATAAGTTTGGTGCTTTGAATCGCGGTAGAAGTCCCCTTGGAACATCCGGCCGCAAATAAAACCGTCCCTATCATTAAAGCGATTAACAAAACAAAATAGTGTTTCTTGTTCACCTCTATCTCCATTTTTCTCTTTATTTATTGCATTGTGATTTATCGTCTGGTGAAATTTTACCCTGGTTTCATCCCGGCCCTTGCGCTTAACATTTTTCCCGCTGCAATTATTTATTAGTCAACCAATTCAACCTGTGTTGCGCCCGCGCCGCCGCGCCCCGGGTCGGCTGGCCTTTGTGCCCGTACCAGCGGGTGCCGGGACAAATACCGCCTCATTTCCTGGCGTAAAACCCCCGTCCCTTTTCCGTGAATAACCCAAACCCGGTAATGCCCCGATTTATAAGCTTTGTAAAGGAACTCATCAATTTTCGGCACAGCCTCTTCGACCGTCAGTCGGTGAAGGTCTATTTCGTCAACCGCCGGTTTTTTCTTCGTGTCGTTTATAGGTTTATTGATTATCATTTCTTGAATTATACCATGATACTTTATTTTACCGGATTTGATACGGAAAGGCGAGAGGCCGTGCGCCTCTCGCCTTCTTATTTTACCGTGTGTATTCTTGTCCCGCTCCGATTTTAGTTCCCGCTGCTGCCGCTGCCTGAACCCTGTCCTCTGCCGCGCGGAAGAATTGGGGTAGTAGGCGTTACAGGAGTCTGGGGAGTAGCGCCGGACGTCAGGTTCGCAGGCCATGCGCCCAGTGTAACTTGAACGGTAGTGCTCTGGCCGTTGCGCAGCACTGACAGACTAACCTTGTCCCCAACCTTTTTTGTGCTGACGTACGTCGACAGATCATCGATACCCGCCACTGCTTTGCCGTCCACCGCGGTGATCACATCACCCCCCGCCGCTAACGTACCGTCGGTATTGGCGCTGCCCGCTTTCAGTCCGGCGGTTTCTGCCGGGCTGCCGGCAACCACTGATACAATGTAAATGCCTTTAGTGGTTGATAATCCCAGTTTGCTGGAATTTGTTTGCGTCAAAGATGTGCCGCTGATGCCCAGCCATGGCCGGCTGACTGTCTTCCCGGCGATTAGATCAGGCAGTATTTTGGTAGCCAGATTCGAAGGAATCGCAAAACCCATGCCGTCAGCGCCGGTCGCGCCGATCTCAGCCGCGGTGTTGATGCCGATGACGTTTCCCTGATTATCCAGTAAAGGACCGCCGGAGTTGCCCGGATTGATCGCCGCATCGGTTTGTAACATGCCTCTCAAATTGCTGCCGGTGACGCTCCGGTTTAGTCCGCTGATAACACCCACAGTAATCGAATCCGTGTATCCTAAGGGATTACCGATTGCGATCGCCATCTGGCCGGGTACGACCAGGCTGGAATCGGCCATTTTAAGCGGAGTGATTCCGGCTACGGCGGAAGTATCGACACTGACCACTGCCAGATCGTCGACCGGGTCGGTGCCCAAAACTTTACCGGTTACGGAATTGCCGTTTGTCAGCGTAACCTGTACGCTCGTCGCACCCTCTACTACATGATTATTGGTGAGGATGTGCCCCTGGGTATCGATCAGGAACCCGGAACCCAGCGCCTCCTGCGTGGATCTCCCGAACGCCGTGTTGACTGTCGACGTTACATTGATCTGCACCACCGCCGGGCTGACATTGTTATAAATGGAAGTCGTTGTATCCTGACTGTACAACGTCGGCGCAGCAGAAGTAGAATTGGCAACCAGGTGTACACCTGTGCCTAGCGCAAAAGCAGCTCCTACCAGGAGAAGCCCTGCAAGTACAGCTACGATCTTGCCTTTTAATGTTTTCATTTTCGTCTCCTTTTTTTACTGTATTGATGTCCTTTTTCGCCTTTCTGATTTCACTATAACACTGCGACATGAACACCCGATTAACTTTAGATGAATATCGGATGAATCGAAAGAGCGCCTGCCCTGGTGGATTCAGACAGACGCTCTTTCGGGCGGTAGTAAAATGGGGAGCCGTATCCCGTGCCAAATGTTGATTAAATAAACTTAGAGGATTTCCTCGTCGTTTTCCCTGACTCCCATTTCCGCTTTTTCCAGTCTAACATGCTCAGATGAACCATTAATTAACCAATGATGAATTGAAAATGAACCCCGGAATAAACTGAATTAATTTCCTTTTCATGTTCTATTCATCTTCTTTATGTATAATGTAGTAAAGTGAAACTGTAGCAGGAGTCAATAATGCGCGTATTAGTTGTCGAGGACGAAAGGCGGCTTGCCAGTATCATCAAACGCGGCCTCATCGAAGAAGGGTATGCGGTAGACACTGTCTATGATGGTGAAGAAGCGCAATACATGGCCGAAACCACCACTTACGACATCATTATCCTCGATATTATGTTGCCCAAGAAAGACGGCATTGCGGTCTGTAAAGACCTGCGCGCTAAGAAAATCAACACTCCTGTTTTAATGCTCACGGCGCGCGACAGCGTTGAGGACAGGGTGAAGGGGCTGGATTCCGGCGCCGATGATTATGTTATCAAGCCTTTTGCTTTCAGCGAACTGCTGGCCCGCATTCGCGCCCTGCTGCGCCGCGAATCATTATCTAAAACACCCAAAATGCAGGTCGGCGACCTGCTGCTCGATACTCTCACCAGAGAAGCCTGGCGCGGTGAACGTAAAATCGATCTGACCACTAAAGAATACTCCATCCTCGAGTATTTTATGTCCCATCCAAATATGGTTATCACCAGGACGATGCTGGAAGAAAATGCCTGGGATTATGAATACGACAGCATGTCCAATATCATCGATGTATACATCAGAAGGCTGCGCAGAAAAATAGACGCAGACGATGAGAACAGCATGATTCAAACGATAAGGGGCGCAGGCTACCGCCTGAAAACAGCATGAATTTTTTTAAAAGCATCAGGACACGGCTGACACTATGGTACCTGGTAGTGCT
>PMBW01000260.1 GCA_003153075.1 Dehalococcoidia bacterium
TCAATCCCGGCAACAGCGGCGGGCCTTTGTTTAACCTGCAAGGTAAAGTGATCGGCGTTAATTCGGCAAAATACGTTGGAGGAGGTATCGAAAATATAGGATTAGCGATTCCCATCGACGAAGTAAAAACCTTTATTAATAATTCGATAAAATAAAATTTTTTGCCTCGACGTCAATGAATATTTTGCCGGGACAAATGGAGAGTAAAAATTGAATAAGTGGGTATCCATCGGTATCAGCGGCGTCCTTTTAGTTGCGCTGGTTGCAACGGGTGTCTTATACATGGGGAAATCCAATGACTTAAAAACGGCTAAGAATGAAATTGCGACTCAAAAAACTACTATTGAGAGTTTGAATAAAGACCTGACCGCTTCTAAAGGTGAAACTACAGATTTTAAAGCTAAGCTGGCAGCCTCTGAAGCCACAGTTGTCACTTTAAACGGAAATATCTCGGATTTAACCGGGAAAAACACGAAACTGACGGCAGACCTGGGAACGGCCAATACGCAGTTGACCAGCACTCAGGCATCATTGAGCAGTGCAAACAGCGCTTTGAGCACAGCACAATCAACAAATTCGAGTTTAACAGCTACTGTCAAGAAAGTGACTGACCCAAAGCATTTTACTTCTGCTACGGAATTAAAAGACTGGCTGCAAAAGGATGATACAAACACTAAATATGCTACATCAGGCGCGGCCCAAAGAGCATTTATCCTTCAAGTTAGAGCGTTAAGGGACGGATATCTGCTGCCAACCGGTTATTATGAAACCAGTTCCGGTGTTATTTTCTATAATTTAGCTATCATTGAAGGAACATGTTATGTGGTTCTTGCCGCCAATGATTCTATCTATGCCGACGTTAGTATCCAGCCTTTACCATCCCATCCCGAACCCTTGCCCTGATGAAACAGCGCTAAAACCAAACGAATAACGGAGAGCGGCCTTCCCAATAAGCGGGGAGGCCGCTCTTTTTGAATTAATATTTCAATACCGATAATTCGGATTTAAGGGTTTTTATTGCCCGATATCACGGCGGATAAAGGCGGGGATCGAGATGATAAAAAATATCACAACTAATCCGGCTAATACCAGAATATGCACCGGGGAAAGGCCGTTTTGCAATGTGTTTGGTTCCAAATAGTGATAAAACGGGGAAAGGAAGCGGTAACCTTTCAGCCAGCTGACCATACCGCCGAGAGTGTTGAGGAGGTAGGTCAAGACGCCAATACCGCTGGCAACGCCCATGCTCACACTTTTACTACCCTTAATACATCCGGCCATAAAAGCCAGGGAAGCAAAAACCAGGGCCAGCAGCACCGACCCCAGGGTAGCTTCCCCCAGTTTTAAAATATTGATATCGATGTTCATCGCGGAGGCGGTTATTGCCAGGCCGACCCAGAAAAATAAACCAAGCAAAACCATGCTGACCACCAACACCCCGAATTTATCCGCGACCACCCGCCAGCGCGGCACCGGATTAGCCAGCAAGAACCCGAGTGTGCCTTTTTCTTCGTCCCCGGCAATGGCATTGGCGCCAAAACCGATGCCGAAAACCAGCAGCAGCAAAGGCACCATCAAGGAAAACAGTTCGGTAGTAAAATATCCCACCGGCGAGGTATAATCGACGATCGCGCCGCCAAACATTTCCTTCATTCCCGCAGGCAACTGGGCCAGGTACTGATTAAAAGCGGTCATCTTGCTGATCGTCGGATAAAAAAGCGCCATCATAACGGCCAGAGCTACCAGATATGTGCCCCACATAAGCAAAGAACGCTGCTGGTCGCGCAGGGTTTTCAGAAAGATATTATTTAACATGGTTTTCCCTCTCGTAGTAGGTCATGAAGATGTCTTCCAGCGTGGGTTCATGACTGATAATATTAACGACCTCGAACTGCGCGGAGGCTTTGACCAGGGCATCCAGCGAGCCCGCTACATTGCAGGTCAATAAATTATCCTGCACCTTGATGTCAAGCACGCCGGATAAATTGCTGAATTTTTCCCTGGGGACGGCCCGGGCAAAATGAATTTCAATTTGACGCACGGAATGCGATTTCAACGCTTCGATGGTCTCGACGGCAACGAGTTTACCCTGCCGGATAATGCCAACGCGGTCACACACTTTTTCCACTTCCGGCAAGACATGCGAGGAAAGAAAGACTGTGCGGCCTTCTTTTTTCGTTTCGGATAATAGATCGTAGAATTCGTGCTGCATCAGCGGGTCTAGGCCATTGGTGGGTTCATCGAGGATCAGCAGTTCCGGTTTGTGCATGAACGCCTGCAGCAGGCCCAGTTTCTGTTTATTACCCAATGACAGTCCCTGGATGCGCCGCGGCAGGTCGCACTGAAAACGCGCCGCCAGATCTTTAACATATTTCCAGTCCAGGCCGCCGCGCAGATGGCCGAGGTATTTCAGCAGATCCTCGCCGGTCATGTTATTGTAAAGCGCCAGTTCACCGTTCAAATAGCCGACGCGGCGGTGGATGTCTACACTGTTCTGGCGGACATCCAGATCGAAAATTGTGGCTGAACCGCGGGTCGGGCGGATGAAGTCTAATATGGTGCGGATGGTAGTGGTTTTACCGGCGCCGTTCGGCCCCAGGTAACCGAAGACCTCGCCCCTTTTAACTTGCAGATCGACTTCTTCGATGCCCTTTTGCTTGCCGTAGTACTTGGTTAATTTTGCGGTGTTGATAATCACTTCACTATTCATAGTTCCTTCTATATCAGCCCAATTATTCGAACCGGCAATGGATTTTTCAACCGGTCGCGGATGTTTCATCCTTCCTGAAAAAGTCGATTTCTTTCTTCATGAAACCATAAAAAATAATATGTGAGAGCTGCTGGATAAGCCGCATATTTTCAGACAAGTTCTTCAACAAGTCAATATTTACGGAACCTGCTTTTAATATATCCATGTAAACAAGCAGCGCTTCATCATCCAAAAAGGCATCCACATAACCTTGTTCTTTCCCTTCTGCGATAATTTCCTGCCATAATGGCCTTATTTCGTTTTGGTAGATTTCATCGATAAACGGAGCGATCGACTTATCCTGAGTAACAAGCGTATCCAAAATTTCATTGTTTACGTTGGTTGCCAAATTAAGTTTAACGTTCGTTAGGCCAATAAGTTTTTCGGGGAAAGATATATTTGAGCGAATAAGTTCCCGGCTGCTTTCCATGTTTTCTTGCACCAGGATTTTTATCACTTCGTAAAGCAGGTTTTCCCGTGTGCCGAAATAATTGTAGATGGTGGTAGGAGAAACATGCGCTTCGCGGGCAATAGTCTCCAGACTGACCCGTTTAACATCATGGGTTCGGTTAAAGAGGCCTATCGCTGAGGTAAGGATCTGTTGTTTTTTATCAATTGTGCTTTTCATTGTAGTATTTATGTAATTTACTACATTACTACATCGTTGTCAATTATTGAGTTTTGAGTTTCCCGTTATAAGTAATGAATGGTGAGGTGTGGGTATAGATTCTTGTATATTTTATTCGTTAAGTATTTCCCCTTACGGCCTCTGGCCAAGCAAGGGAGGAAAGTAATAAATCGATATATTGACTGGATGCTTCGCTCTTTGTTCGGGATTATTATCAGGATCGGAACCCAGTATGGCAAATTCGAATACCCTGGCCTTTTGATTCTCCACAAAAGAATTAACCCTTAATACTATCTATTGGATATTTCAATATATTGTGTTATTTACGGATATCATCTATACTTTTGATTGGATATTTCGACAGCGGGAGCAAAACGCATGGCAGAAACATTTCTGGCGGCACAAGACCTGCAAAAGAGTTTTAACGGTAACAAAGCCGTGGCAGGCGTCTCTTTTACGATCGGTAAGGGAGAAATTTTCGGACTGCTCGGCCCGAACGGCGCCGGCAAGACGACGACGATCCGCATTATTTCCTCCGTACTGGAAGCCGATGCCGGAGATGCCACCATCGGGGGGTTT
>PMBW01000334.1:0-19886 GCA_003153075.1 Dehalococcoidia bacterium
GAAGCAGTGGCGCTAGCGATAAAACACCACCTGGTAAAGTGAATTGGTGTGTAAGAAAATAATGGAAGGGCCCAGTACGGTATAATCCCAAGCAGCCGTCTATTGCAATACAAACCAAATTGATTATTTTCTCCAAGTTTACTACCTCACCGTAATTTTATCCCGGCAAGGGACAGAAGATTACCTCTTTCTAATATTTGTTCGATGCCTGTTTGCGTACCAATATCTCGATGAGAATGTTGTACTAAACGATATTCGATTATCATACCAACAGGCGCGGAGGCCTGTGCGCTATTTCACAATTATCACCACCTGGTAAAGTGACCAGTATTTAATCCAGTTATCTCACCAGTACTGAATCCCCCCGAAGGCACGGCGTATCCGGGGGGATTTCTTTTTATACTGGTACTGTTAATGAGTTTTTCTTGTATGAAGGAGGATAACCGTACGGATACTATTATCGAAGTAAACCATCTGCAGAAAAAATACGGTGACGTAAACGCGGTCAACGGTGTCAGCTTTAATGTAACAAAGGGAGAGGTTTTTGGTATACTGGGCCCAAATGGAGCCGGAAAAACAACCACGGTGGAAATGATCGAAGGGTTGCGAAAGCCGAACGGAGGCAGTATTAAAATATGCGATATCGATGCTTTAAAAGAGCCGCAACGGATCAAAGAAATCATTGGCGTGCAGCTGCAGGCAACCAGCCTTTATGATAGTATCCGCGTCAAAGAAGCCATCGATCTTTTTGGCAGTTATTACAAAAAATCCATTCCGGCAGATATTATTCTGGACGAAGTTTCGCTGACAGAAAAAAAGAACGCGACGGTCAGTAAACTTTCCGGCGGACAGAAGCAGCGTTTGAGTGTGGGTTTAGCGCTGGTTAATGACCCGGAGGTTGTCTTTCTGGATGAACCGACGACGGGATTGGATCCGCAGGCCCGGCATAATATCTGGGCCATTGTGGAGAAATTAAGGGAACGCGGAAAAACGGTGGTGCTTACAACCCATTACATGGAAGAAGCCGAGCAGTTGTGTCACCATCTGGCTATTATCGACCAGGGTAAAATCATCGCTCTGGATACGCCGGACAATTTGATTAACAACGCAGGGTTAGATACATGCATTGAATTTACGACTTCCAGGGAACTGGACGGCCTTGCGAAAAGCATCCCAAATATCCAAAAGATCAACCACGGCAGCGCCCGCAAGTATTCGATCGGTACCAGNNGTTAAACAGGCTACGCTGGAAGATGTTTTTCTGGCAATGACCGGACGGAAGTTGAGGGAATAAAGGAAATATATGAAAACATTGATCAGACAGATGATGATGGAGAACAGGTTTTTTATAAGAAGAAAAGATGTTCTGTTCTGGACGCTGGCTTTCCCGATTTTGTTTGTTTTACTTTTTGGCGCGATCTACGGTAATACAAAGTGGGAAGGCTCGGGCTTGAACATCCGCGCTATCGATTATTTATTACCCGGTATTCTGGTGATGGGTGTGATGGTTACCGGCATTATGCATACTGCCAACGGATTTGTCGCCGACCGGGAAAAAGGGATATTCCGGCGCCTGGCGTTGACTCCATTAAAAAGGCAAACGCTCATCGGCGGCCAGATGCTGCATAACTTTTGCGTTATTATTATTCAAACACTCTTACTGCTGAATATAGGCACTCTCTTCTTTAAAACCCAGCTAACCGGTAATCTATGGCTATTCTGGCTGGTGCTTTCCTCCGGCGCGCTTTGCTTCATGAGCATCGGGTTCGCGCTAACCGGCCTGGTCAAGAGTGTCCGCAGCTCTACGCCGGTGACCCAGATCACCTTAAATACCATGATGTTCCTGGGCGGGATCTTTTTCCCCAATTCTATGATGCCAAATTGGCTGGGGAATATCGCTAAAGTACTGCCATCCACGCAGATGAGCGATGCCCTGCGAGCGGTTATCTATAATAATGCCGGTATCGGGGATATCTGGCTGAAACTGCTGGTTATGGGAGCCTGGGTTGTAGTTTGCCTGGTGATTTCGATCAAGTTTTTCAGATGGGAATAATGTATACAAAATAATCAATGATCAATAGTCAGTAATCAAGAACTGATCTCCCTCAGGCAAGCAAAAGGACTACAGCCTCATTGAACGGGCTTCGTCAAGTATTTATGGTCCTGACAGGAAAGATAATTGTAAGGGGTGGATACCGGCTTTCGCCGGTATGGGTGATCGATTAGCTGTTATTCGAACGCAAATATATGTTCATGGAAAATATTTAGGCAGGCTTCGACGACGGCGGGGTCATAAAGAACGCCTTTATTCCGGGCGATTTCTTCAAGGGCTTTGTCAATCCCTAAAGCAGGACGGTAAGGGCGGTGGGAAGCCATCGCTTCTACCACGTCGGAGACTGCCAGCACCCTGGCTTCAATAATGATAGCGTCACCGGAAATTTTACCGGGGTAGCCGGTACCGTTCATTCGTTCATGGTGCTGCAAGACCGCCGTGGCAACCGGCCACGGGAAATCAATCCCTTTTAAAATGTCGTAGCCTGTTTTAGAATGCTCTTTGATGATACTGAATTCCGCCTCGGTAATTCGTCCCGGTTTAGCGAGGATTTCTGCCGGCACGCAGATCTTGCCGATGTCGTGGATCGCGCCGATAACGCGGATGCCGTTGATTTTTTCCTGAGGGAGACCTAACTCCGCAGCGATAGAGCAAGCGAGGCTAGAGACGCGGTGTTGGTGCCCGGCGGTATAGGGATCACGCATTTCGACAACAAGAGACATCGTCTGGATAACGGAATCCAGTGTTTTGTCCAGTTTATCATAACTGGCCTGTAAGGCTTTTTCGGTCTTAACGCGTTCGGTAATATCCTGATATAACGTTTGGAATTGGCGTTCGCCGTTCCATAATACTTCGCCGCGGTTTACGAGAAGCCTTCGGATTTCGCCGTTTTTCCGCACGATTTCAATTTCATACGATGACGTTACTTGCTCTCCGGCCCTTCGCTTCTGGATTCTTTCCTTGTGCGCCAGGTAAGTTTCCGGTGTATGACGTGTTTTATAAGGCACGGAATCCATCGCTTCAATCGTGGGGTAACCGTAAGCGTCCAGCAGAGCGCGGTTAGCATAGATGGTCCTGCCTTCGGCGGTGACAATACGAACTCCCAGCGGCGAATTATCAAGCGAGTTCCGGAAATTTTCCTCGGAAGCCCGCAATGCGCCAGCCTGTTGTGTGACGATCTCTTCCAGGTGATATCTGTAGGTTTGGTTATCCAGAATGAGCCTTCTCTTTTCGATGGCGTGTTCGACCCTCAAGACAACCTCATGCGGATTGAAGGGTTTAATAATATAGTCATAGGCTCCCTGACGCATACACGCAATGGCGGTGTCACTGTCAGACAAGGCTGAAATCATGATAACCGCAGTATCCGGAAAACCGGCCAATAATTCGCCGATAAATTCCATTCCGGACTTGCCAGGCATCTTAATATCCAGCAATACCAGGCTGATGCTATTATTTTTGAGTTGGTTCCTGGCTTCTTCGGCACTGTTAGCTTCAAGACAGGGATGACCTGTATCGGCCATGGTGGAAAGGAGAAGTTTACGCACCACCTTTTCGTCATCGACGATCAGTATGGGTTCATCCGGCGCTTTCATCTGTCACTCTCCTATGGGCTGTCACCAGACTGCCCGGCCATTATTATCATATTAGTTTTTTCTTTTAGTAACTCAATATCAAATGGCTTGGCCAGATAGGGTAGGTTGTTATTGGAGAGGAATGTTTTAATATCAACTCCCATGACGTCTCCGGTAATGAAAATGATCTTGTTTTTCATAGCCGGCGCTTTTTCCAGAATACGTGAATACAATTCGATTCCGTTCATACCGGGCATTCTGACATCAGATAATATCAAGTCATAGGCAGCGCCCGAATCAAGTTTTTCGATTGCTTTTCTAGCATCCGCGATCGCGTCTACCGTATGTCCCATTCTAGTCAGGACTTTCGCAAGCGTACTTCTGACCACCGGCTCATCATCAACTACCATGATTTTGCCTTTCCTGGTGACTGTTGGTTTTGGTTTCACTACCGGAGAGGCAGCTGCAACGGAAGGTAGAGGTATTTCGATGACAGGAAGCTCGATGATAAAAGCAGCGCCATGTCCTACTTCACTTTCCACGTTCATTTTACCTTCGTGTTCCAGTATGATCGAACGGGAGAGGCTGAGTCCCAAACCCGTGCCCTCGCCGGGAGCTTTTGTAGTAAAGAAGGGTTCGAACAGGTGGATCAGGTTCTCTTTTGAGATACCCGGTCCGTCGTCCTGAAACACGATGCGGATAACATTATCTTTCGTTTCGGTGCTGATAGTTAAGGTGCCTTTTCCGTGTGCTTCTTTCATGGCTTGCTCGGCATTAACAATAAGATTCAAGAAAACCTGCTGTAACTGACCGGGGTCAACATAAGACCACGGCAGTTTCGGATCCAGGCGTGTGACGACTTCAATATTGGCGGTTTTTAAAACATAATCCCTTAATTTGATGGTATTATCGATGAGATCGTTCAAATTGACGAACGATTTAACCGGTTTTGCCTGGCGGGCGAAAGTGAGCAGCCTTTTTACGATGTCGGCAACGCGTTGACTACTCTCAGCGATCAGCCTGAGGTCATCTTTGATGTCTTCGGGGATGTTCTCTTTCGAGATCATAATTTGGGAAAAGCCGAGCACTCCGGTCAGCGGGTTATTAATTTCATGAGCAATGCCGGCTGCCATTTCACCCATGGCTGCCAGCCTGCTGGCAACCTGGGCTTTTTCCTCGATACGCTGTTTTTCCTGTTCGGCTTTTTTATCCTCAGTGATATCGGTATAAATAGTCTGATACCGTTGATTACGGTCCCACATTATTTCCTTCATAGAAACCCGTAAATGGCGGATGCTGCCGTCTTTGCGCAGGATATCCAATTCAACTTGAGGCGGCATCGGTTCGCCGTGTTGCAGCCGCTTGTTACGTTCCAAATATCCGGCGTAGGATTCAGGGGTATAAAATTCATGCGGCGGTTTTGTTTCCACTTCATCGATATTAGAGTAACCGAAGATATCCATCAGAGCCTTATTGGCGTACATAGTATGGTTTTCCATGTCGGAGATACGGATACCGGTGATGGAGGTATCCATCGAGTTCCGGAAGTTTTCCTCCGAGGCTTTTAAGGCTTCTTCCGTCTTTTTCCGTTCAGTAATGTCATTGGCGATACCAAGGAAATTAAGGAATTGCTGGTTTTTGTCCCGCATAACAGTACTCTTGATAAAAAGCCAACGGAATCCGCCGGAGCGGTGGCGTACCCGAAATTCGATGTCTGGATATTGATAACTACCCTGCTGGGCGCGGGTTTGTAGTATCGTATCACGCATCAATTGCGTATCTTCAGGCATTATGATCGAAAGGAAAGGCTGACCTATAAGTTCGGCTGGATTATAACCTAGAACTATATTAATAGAAGGAGACACATAAACAAATTCCCCGATTGCGTTAAGAGTGAAGATGATATCCTGGCTGTTCTCCACGATCAAGCGATATTTTTCTTCGCTTTCCTGCAAGGCACGTTCGACCTCTATACGATTAGTAATATCATTAGCGATGCCGATAAAGTGACTTGAATTAGGGCCTTCATTCCGCATGATCGTCCCTTTTGAGGAAATCCAGCGCCATTCTCCGGAGGAATGCCGGATGCGATACTGAATGTCAGGAGAATGATATTCACCGGGAGCGGTATTCATAACATCCGAAGCGTCCTGGATGATGTGCCTGTCGTCCGGGTGTACCAAAGAATTAAAGGAACATCCGATCAATTCGGTCCGGCTGTAGCCAAGGATGTTTTTAACAGAGGGCGACACATATATAAACTCCCCAGCTCCGTTGAGAGTAAAGATGATATCCTGACTGTTTTCTACAATCAGGCGGTATTTTTCTTCGCTTTCCTGTAAGGCTTGTTCGGCCTGTTTGCGTTCTGTGATGTCATCGGCGATGCCGATGAAATTGATAAAGTTATGGTCTTGATCGCGCATAATCGTGCCCTTGGAAGAAATCCAGCGCCATTCGCCGGAGAAATGGCGCATGCGATACTGAATATCCGGTGAATGATATTCACCGGTGACAGTGTCGTTAAAAGCCGATGCGGCTTGAATGATAGGCGCGTCTTCAGGGTGGACCAAAGATAAATAATGCCGACCGATCAATTGCTCCTGTGTATAACCGAGCACATTTTTAATGGACGGGGAAACATAAACAAATTCCCCGGTTGCGTTAAGAGTAAAGATGATATCCTGGCTGTTCTCCACGATCAAGCGATATTTTTCTTCGCTTTCCTCCAGCGCTTTTTCGATCTGCCTCCGTTCTGTGATGTCCCTGACAACCCCGATAAAATGGGTAAATGTACCGGAATCATCGATAACAACGGTTCCCATGCCATTTTGCCAGCGCCATTCGCCGGAAGCGTGGCGAACACGGAATTCGATACCGCCGGGTATATTTTGGCGTGTCCTGAGATTGTGTTGGATGGATTGCAGGACAATCGTGAGATCATCAGGATGTATAATCGATGAAAACTGACGTCCGAGGAGATCGTTTTGTCCGTAACCAAGGACGTTCTGAATAGAAGGCGAGATGTAAAGGAACACTCCTTTGGGATCAAGCGTGAAGATGATATCACGGCTGTTTTCCACAATGAGACGGTACTTTTCTTCGCTTTCCCGAAGCGCTTTCTCGGCCTTTACGCGTTCGGTGACATCTCTGGAAACGCCAATCAAGCTGATCAATTTCCCGTTATCGTCACGCACGACAGTGCCTGTGCCGTTATGCCAGCGCCATTCGCCGGAAGCATGAAGCAGACGGTATTCTATACCGTTGGGCCGGTGAAACCCTTCGTTAATATCCCGTTGTATTGATTCTTTGACGATAGCTAAATCGTCGGGATGAATTATAGAAGAAAAGGGACGGCCGATGAGCTGAGATTGATCATAACCAAGGACTTTATTCACTGAAGGGGAAATATAAATGAAATCTAAACCAGGATTGATTGTGAATGTAACATCACTGCTATTTTCTACGATCAGCCGGTACTTTTCTTCGCTTTCCCGTAATGCTTCCTCTGCCTGTTTGCGCTCAGTGATGTCATTGTAAATAGTCTGAAACTGCGGTTTACCGTCCCAGAATACTTCCCTGGGAAAAATCTGAACATGCCGGAAAGATCCGTCTTTACGCGTAATATCTATTTCCGCTTCATCAGGAACTTGCTGCCCGCTGAGCCGTTTTTCTTTTCGCTGTAAAAATTCGGCATAGGACTCTTTAGTATAGTGCGCAAGCGGGGGATCGGCTAATACTTCGTCAATATTTNNATATCAGTGATACGGATACCCATCGGGGAACTATCGATGGAGTTGCGGAAATTTTGCTCAGATAATTTGAGGGCTTCTTCTGCCAATTTACGTTCGGTGATGTCATTATAGAGTACCTGATCATACGCTTGCCCGTCCCATAATACTTGCCTTCGGAAAACCTGTAATTGCCGTTTTACACCGTCTTTGCGGATGATATCGACTTCAAAAGTATCCGGCAATTTTTCGCCGCGCCTGGATAAATCTTTACGATGTAGAAATGCAGGTTGAGACGCGCGTGTATAGTATTCAGACGGCGGCGTTATTTTCACCTCATCGAAGTTATGATAACCGAAAATGTCCATAAACGCCTNNGCCTGTTTACGTTCGGTGATGTCATGATAGCTGATCTGATTATGCAGTGTGCCGTCCCACAATACCTGTCTTCGCAAAATCTGCAGATGCCTGATGGCACCGTCTATACGCACGATGTCAATATCAAAGGGTTCCGGGACTTTTTCACCGCGCCTTTCCATATCTCTACGCTTTTGAAAATACGCTTTAGATTCCGGTGTGTAAAAATGTTTCGGGGGTGTTGTTCTAACTTCATCGATATTTTTGTACCCGAAAATATCCATAAAAGCCTGATTGACGTACAGCGCTTTCCAATCAGCATCAACGATATACCACCCGATAAATGTGCTGTCTATCGAGTTTCGAAAATTTTGTTCCGAAGCGATCAGGGCAGCTTCAGCTTTTTTCCGTTCGGTGATATCTTCGCCGGAACTAAGAACCCCCGTGATATTACCATGTTCATCCCGCATCTCAACACTATACCAGTCGATTGTCCTTTCCCGGCCGTCCCTGGTTAAAATCTGATTTTCATAATGGCGGATAGGTTGAATTTCACCGGACAGTACAAGCCGCAAGACAGTAAATGACGATTCGCGTTTACGTTCCGGTAAGAAATTCGAAAACCAGTTTTTACCGATAATTTCAGGTGCGTCGTATCCCAAGATTTCACAACCCCTGCGGTTAATCAGTGAGATGTTGCCATCGACATCAACGACGACCATCATTACGGCGGCAATATCCAGATATGTCTGAGCGCGGTCTCTTTCCTGCCGTAAGGTTTGCTCCAATTTTAGTTGCGCTTGCCTGCGCCGGATTTTTTCGATACCAAGTGAGAGGTCACCGGCCAGTTCGCCAAGGAGGTATATTTCCTTTTCATTAAAGGCATCCACAGCGGAAGAATATAAACATACTATGCCGATAACTTTATCCTGGATAACCAACGGCAAGGAAGCCGTGGATTTAAATCCCTTTTTTACCGCCGAGTCCCGCCAGATGGTGAATCGCGGATCGCGGGCAATATCTCTGACCACACTGGGTTTACCGGTTCTAACGGCCACACCGGTCGGTCCCTGACTGTATTCAGACTCATCCCAGGTAATACGGATACCGGATAAATAGTCTATGTCTTTACCCGCCATCGCCGAAGGAACGATCTCATAAGTGCCGGCCTGGATCAAGCCTATCCAGCCCAGTGCATACCGCCGGTTCGTCACGAACTGGTCGCAGGCCTGCTGCAGTAATTCTGCTTCATCATCGAGCTTAACGATGAGCTTATTTATATTGGTCATCAGCTGCAGTATGCTATTAAGTTCGTTCAAAATAGTCATCATCTGATTGCGCTGGGTAATATCCACATACAAGTTAAGGAATTCCTGTTTGCCGCCCCAGAGGACTTCTTTTCGGTTTACCTGCAGTTGACGCACTGTTCCGTCTTTACGCATAATGCTCACATCGTAGTTGTCCGGCAGAGGCTCGCCTAGCCGCCGTTTTTCCATCCTGGTACGAAAAGCGGTAAAACTTTCGGGAGTATAGCGGTCATTAACGGGCGTAGTATTAAACTCTTCCAGGTCCCGATAACCGTAGATATCCAGAAGGGCCTTATTGGTGTATAAAGTTTGGCCTTCTTTATTTACAATGCGGACACCGAGCGGGGAGTTTTCAATGGAATTACGGAAGTTCTCCTCAGATGTGCGGAGCGCCTGTTCGGCTCTTTCACGGTCAGTGAGGTCGGTGACAATCACCATCGCAGTATAGTTGTTTCTGATCGTAAACCGCTGTGCCCTGGTCTCAACGGGAATTTTCTTGCCGTCTTTGGCAATTATTTCCAGTTTATCGTATGTTGGCAACGCCTGAGTGTTAACTATTATTTTGTTATAGCCTTCGTCTAAAAATTGATGGTATTCCGGGGAAAATAAATCAGGGAATCGTTTGCCCTTGAGTTCGTCTATTGAAAAACCTGTAATCTCAGTCATCCGCTGGTTAGCGAACCCAATTGTTCGGTCGTTGAGCAGTAAAATGCCATCTGTACTTTGTTCCACCAACGCTGAATAGAGTTGCTCCGATGCTGCCAAAGCCTGTTCGGCGGTTTTACGCTCCATGATGTCACGGATTATCACCATGACGTTGAATGTGTTTGCATATACAACACGTTTTGCTTTCGTTTCTACCGGGATAATGCGCCCGTTTTTGGCGCGCATTTCTAATTCATAGTCACTCTGTAAAACAAAGTTGCTGGCCGCCCGTTTTTTATAGCCTTCGTCCAGGATAATTTTAGATTCTGCCGTAAATAATTCCGGGAAGCTTTTACCAATAATCTGCTCCGGGGGATAACCTGAGATCTCACTCATTCGATGATTTGCGAATATTATTCGTCTTTTGTCAAGGATGACGATGCCATCAGAGCTTTGCTCGACCAGCGTCGAGTATTTAACTTCCGAGGCTTTTAGCGCTTCTTCGGATTTTTTATTCTCAGTGATATCCTGATAAAGCCGCTCATTTTGCAACCGTCCTTCCCAAAGCACTTCATTACGGAAAACCTGCAGATAATGGATTGAACCGTCTTTGTGGACGACGCTGACCTCATAGCCATCAGGCACTGCTTCACCGCGATTGCGTTTTGCATTTCTCTCCTCGGAGATTAAATAGCTTTGCGGAGCATAGCGGTCTTTCAAGGGTATCTTTTTAAACTCTTCCGAACTATCATAATCGAACATCCTCAAAAGCGTCGGATTGGCGTAGATGGTGTTATCAGCATTATCGACGATACGGATACCCAGCGGCGACAATTCAATTGATTTTTGTAAGGTCTGCTCGGAAACTATTAAGGCTTCTTCTGCCTGTTTGCGCTCAGTGATGTCCTGGTAAAGGGCTTCATCCTGCAATTGTCCTTCCCACAATACCTTACTGCGGAAAGCCTGAAGGTGGCGGATCTGACCGTCTTTACGCACGATGCTGATTTCGTATCCGTCCGCAACGGGTTTACCGCTCAGGCGTTTTATTCTGCGGATTTCAGATTCGGCCCAACTAGATTGCGTATAGAGGTTTCTGACGGGTGTGTTAATGAACTCCTGGAGGCTATTAAAACCGAACATGTCCAGGATGGCCCGGTTGGCATAGATTTTCTCACCTTTTTTACCGACAATGGTAATACCGAGAGGGGAATTATCAATTGCGAGGTGCAATGCTTCCTCGGCAGCATTGAGAGTTATTTCGGCTTGTTTCCTTTTGGTGATGTCCATGGCGTAAATTCGTACGCGATTCAGCCCGATTGATAAATATCTTTGTTCATAATATGAGTTGCCAATAACCACTTCACGGATAACCGACCCTACTTTATGTCCCCGGCCGAAAGCTTTCAATACTGCTGCATAATGCTTAAGGAACGGATGTTTGAGACCAAGCGAGGCGAGGTCGGGGAAAAGGCGCTGACATGCCGGATTCTGATAGCTGATACTTCCGTCCTGCATCAATTCAAGAATAGGATCGAAATTCAAATCCGGGAAAGAAGCGAAGAATGCCTGCCTATCTTCGGCGGTTTCCTGCTCAGTGATAGCTTCCGATAATTTATGCTTGCCAACGGATTTCGCTTTTGGGACGCCTGTCATTTTTTTATTCGATGATTTTTTAACCTTAAGCGGACGTTTAGTTGTTTTTAATTCTCTCCCGGGTGTTATCGTCCCTGTTTTCAGCTGGTCTGCATTCTTCCGTCGATGCGCAGCGGCCGACGGCGCCCGTTTAGGTTCCGCGGCTTTCGGGCTTTTACTATTAACATCACGTTTGGTTATTGCCATATATTGTCCTCAATACAAAATTAATCAAGCACGATACCAAAATTAGATATTGAATATAAAAAAGGCACCGGATATCACTATCTTGTATTAATACAATTAATAGAGATCGCCGCGCCCTTTGTTCATGCCTTCCACCCTTTTATACTGTTTAGAATGACTTATATTTTCCTATCTCGCCTCATGCACTTGCTGTTTTGTTAGCTCAGTTTATGCCGTGCTCTTAAAATTGTCAAGATAACGGTGTTAAATGTGCGTTAGCTATCGACACTGGAAATATTCAGCCGAAAAGCAAAATGTATTAACTACGAACTTTTTGGAAATAATAGCAGCGTAAACTAATATCCGCTATAATAATAGAAAAGTCAAACGAGCAGGTCAGGAAAATATGACGAGTTCAAGAGAACCAAACAACAATACACCAGGGCACGGCGCAAAAAAACGTAATCAAGTAAATGTGCAGAGCGTTCATCCGCCCAAACCGGTGCAGAAAACGCCGTCACGCGCCGAAAAAAAAGAAGCACAGGCAATTGCTGCGACTCCTTCGCCTACCGCAAAAAAATCAGGCAGGACAAAGTTGATCCTGGGTATCAGCGGGATTGTGCTGGTTATCGCTCTGATCGCGGGTATAGTCTATTATGTTATGGCAGTTGTGCCGATGCAGCGGCCTATTTTGACCGTGGGCACCGAAGATATAACGACCGGCTATTTTCTGAAACGGGTTGTTGCTAATCCCGGCGCTGATATTAACTCCGCCATACAAGGGATGGAAGCCGAGCTGATCATTAAACAACAGGCTGCCAGTTACGGCGTAACGGCGGTCACGGCGCAGGATATCGATACTTACATGAGGGATCAGGCCAAGGCGTCAAACAGCACAATTTCCGATGCTGATTTTAATACATGGTTAAAACAACAATTAGATAACACCGGATTGTCTGCTGCCGAATTCCGTGATGTGATGAGCCGGGAAATCCAAAGGCAACGTTTGACTGATATTTTGGCCCAGGGAATGCCTTCGGATGCCCCGCAAGTGCACCTTTGGGCGATGAAATTTAATTCCAACAGCGCCGCGCTTACCGCGAAAGCCAGGATTGACAGCGGAACAGATTTTGCTACCGTAGCCAATACACTGGGCGGGCAGACCAATGGAGGTGATATGGGGTGGACAATAACATCTTTTCTTCCGACAGAGATCAGTTCGGGTATCTCAAAACTAGATATCGGTAAAGTGAGCGACCCGGTGGCCTATTCTACATCAAGCACTTCTACCGCCAGCGGGAAAGTTACATATTACTACTTGCTCAAGGTGACAGAAAAAGACGATGCAAAACAATTGTCTGATGATGAGATAACGGCGGTAAAAAGTCAAGTTTTGTACAACTGGTTGACTAAAGAGTTATCCGCAGCGAAGATAACAATTCACGGCCTGAACGGCAGCACAACGCTGGATGCTCAGACTTCAACATGGCTCAATTACCAGGCACAGAAATTAATGAAAAAACGTCCGACTGAGACTACGCCGACCGGGACTGTTACTACCACAACGGGCACCATAACAACCACCGGCGCAAAACCTTAGCAACGGACTACTGTGTATCGATAATAATGGTAATGGAGCGATTGCGGCAAAAATCAGACTCCAATATAACTGCTTAGTTACTTGACATAATAATATATGGGGAATTACGATGAAAGCTAAATTACTGTTTACGGCGGCAATTTTAGTGATCACATTGACGTTAACTGCATTAACCGGATGTACCGTACAAACGGACACTACTAAACCTGTGAGCGCATCTAGAAAGACGTTGCCCACAGCGGAGATTACTTCGCCGGGGCCGGCTGCGGACGCAATCGGCAATTTCGAAGCAACCCTTGAATCGATATACGAACGAACGAATCCATCGGTGGTTAATATCCAGGTCGTTTTGCCCCCAAGCGGCATAAGCCCAGGCGGCAGCGCTTTAGGTTCGGGGTTCGTCTGGGATACCGAAGGTAACATTATTACTAATAACCATGTTATTGACGGCGCTACCCGTATTACTGTTGTTTTTTATGACGGAACTACTGTCGATGCAAAGCTAACGGGAGCAGATGCGGACAGTGATCTGGCTGTGATCAAAGTGAATCCCGAAGGATTAGATCTGCGGCCGGTGACAATGGCGGATTCAGCACTGGTCAAGGTTGGGCAGTTAGCGATCGCAATCGGTAATCCATTCGGATTGCAAGGAACGATGACGACAGGATTCATTAGCGGGGTGGGACGGCTACTGCCCGCTACCCAAAATACTGTTGGACCGAATTATAGTATCCCCGATATTATTCAGACAGATGCTGCAATAAATCCGGGAAATTCAGGCGGAGTGCTGTTAGACGATACCGGCGCGGTAATTGGAATCACGCAATCGATCGCGACCACGTCAGGAACTTCGGCGGGAGTAGGTTTTGCGATCCCGTCGGCGATAATAAAACAGGTCGTACCGGCCCTGATCAAAACCGGTCATTACGATCATCCTTATCTGGGAGTTTCCGTGGGCACGATGAACCCGGATATCGCCGCCGCGATGAAATTAACGGCTAATCAGCACGGCGCCTTGATAAATTCTATTACGGCAGGCGGTCCGGCCGAGAAAGCAGGGCTAAAAGGGAGCGGCACAAAAGGGACGATTAACGGGTTGCAGGTTAATATCGGGGGCGATGTGATAACAGCTATAAACGGCCAGACGGTGAAGAGTTCAGATGACCTGATAACGTTTTTAGCCCGTTCGGGGGTAGTTGGACAGGTTGTGACTTTTACTATCCTGCGCGACGGCAAAGAAATGCAGGTGCAGGTGACACTTGGGACGCGGCCCAATAATGCACCGAAACTAAATTAAAAACGAATAATCAAGAATAAACAGCCAATAATCAAGTAAGTACCAAATGTAGAGGTATGGCTAAATCCCCAGCTTAAAGTCTCTTTTTTGATATTGCAAATAACTTCGCAGCGGTTCACCCTTACACTGCCCGTATCTGGCCATTTTACTTGTGTTTCGCCTTAAGGAACTCAAAGAAAACTGACCGATTTGGATATATTTAATCACTCTCTAAATCTTTCTCCCGTTCGTTCCTCCGGGGCTGTAAGTCTGAGATGGAGAGCGGATTGCTACTTAACAGTAACGGATTTTGCCAGGTTCCTTGGTTTGTCCGGATCGAACCCGCGAACGAGGGCAGAATGGTAAGCCAATAATTGCAGCGGTACTACTGTGACCAGAGGATAGAAGATCATCTCAACCTCGGGAATTTTTATCCATTCGGCGAAGATGGATTGATTAGTATTCGAGATGCCGATAACGGTGGCGCCGCGAGCCCTGGCTTCGGAGATATTGGAGATAATATCCGCGTAGGTATAGTCTGTGGGGCAGATGGCAATGACCGGTGTGCCTTCTTCAATTAATGCCAACGTACCGTGCTTCAATTCTCCCGCGGCCATACCTTCAGCATGAACATAACAGACTTCCTTGAGTTTTAGCGCCCCCTCACCGGCCATGGCGAAATTAATCCCGCGCGCCAAAAAGTAGAAATCACGTTTGTCCTTGAGCTTTTCCGCGACAGCGGAGATTTCCGACATATTAGTTTGCAGGCCGTGTTCAATAAGCGAGGATATTTCCAGCAGCTTCGCTTTGCCTTCGGATAATCTACCGTCCATGGCATAGGCGAGCAGATACAATAAACAGAGTTGGGCGGTAAAAGATTTTGTGGCAGCCACACCAATTTCCGGACCGCAACTGAGAAATAACGCTTTGTCACTCATCCGGGCCAGTGAAGAACCTTCGACGTTAACGATAGAATACACTGTGGCGCCTTTGGCTTTGGCCTGTTTGACGCCGTCCATCACATCGGCGGTTTCACCGCTCTGCGAAATAGCGATGACGAGAGTGTTTTTATCGATAGAATCCGAAAAGTAGCCGAATTCGGAAGCCATGACGACATCGCTAAACGTGTGTCCGATCTTAGAAAACACATAACGGCCGATCAATGCAGCAAAACGGGAAGTACCGCAAGCGACAAAAATCACCTGATGGGCGCGCAGAATATCGATCGCCATACGATCGATCAGCCGGGCATCTTGCATCATCGTCTGTCGGATGACGATCGGCTGCTCTTTTATTTCTTTGATCATGAAATGGTCGTGATTACCTTTACCCGCTTCAGAAAGTTCCCAGGTAACGGCCACAAATTCTCTCTGTTTTGGTTGGTGGTTCAAATCATATATCTGATATGCATTTTTCGTCATGACGACGCATTCGCCGTCTTCGACATATACAGCTTGACGGGAATAAGGCAAAAATGATAACACGTCACTGCCAATAAAATTTGAGTCTTGACCGAGGCCGAGTACCATCGGGCTATCTTTACGGGCAGCGAACAGTTTGCCGCCTGCCAGTGTGGAAATGGCAATGATCGCGTAGGATCCTTCCAACTGTCTGACTGCGGTAAAAAATGCTTCTTCAAAAAGGAGACCGGAATCCAGCTGTTCACGAATAAGGAAAGGGATCACTTCTGTATCGGTGTCCGATTTGAAATCATATTGCTTCGCCAGCCGTTTTTTTAATTCTTCGTGGTTTTCAATGATACCGTTGTGAATAACCGCGATTTGGGATAGCTCGTCACAGTGCGGATGCGCGTTGGTACGGTTCACTCCACCGTGAGTGGCCCATCTGACATGCCCAATGCCGATGCAGCCGGGGAGATTAACATTATTGCATTCTTTGATGACATCGGCGACCTTGCCTTTGTCTTTGCAGAGATGCAACTCATTACCGGCAATAGTGGCGATACCGGCGGAATCATAACCGCGGTATTCCAAACGCGTCAGCGCGTCTTTCAAGATATCTACAGCCGGTTTGCTACCGACATACCCGATAATACCGCACATAACTTACTCCCGGGAGACCCGTGAAAAATGCGGTCAGCACCGTATGGGTCAGGATTTGTTAGTGAATAGATTGACTATGAACTATTGTATCCGCAGCTACATCATCCGTCAAGTTTACGTGCGGATAGATTAGAGAATTGTTACCGATGCGGATACCGGGCATGATGCCGACATGGATACCCGTACGGCAATTATCGCCGATAAACGCCCCCAGTTTGTCACGTCCGGTATCGACCAGAGCATCTCCGATCTTAATACGGATGGTTTTATTATCAAAACGCCAATTGGCAGTAATAGTCCCGGCGCCAAAAGAACAATGCGCGCCGATAACCGAATCGCCGGCATAATTCATATGGAATTGTGTGCCTTCCCCGATATATGATTCCTTGATCTCGGAGCTAAAACCGACCACACAATCCGCGCCGATGTGGGAGTAAGTCCGGATAAGGGTGTTATTGCCGATAACGGAATTCCGTCCAATATAAACCGGTCCGCGGATGACGGCGTTTTCCAGCACCCGGACTCCTTCGGCGATAATGACTTTACCATCGATAACAGAGGAGGCGGAAACACGGGCATCGGGAGAAATGGCGGCGGCGCTCCGGTCAAGAAAATAGCGAGTAACATCCAGCACATGCCAGGGATATTTGATCGGCGTCCAGGCGCCGGAATAGGGTACGACCTGAATGGGAAGGTGATCGCGGCACATGGCATCCAGAGACTGTTCGTAGGCATCATCCGCAGCTGTCTTAACCTTTGCGATGTAATGCAATAATGCTGCCGGGTCGGTGTGCATATGTGCCAGAATATTAACCAAGTCGCTGGGCTCGTAACCGGGGCCGGGTTTTTCCATGATCCGGGTCAATTGTCCCTGTTCGTTGACGATTAGATAACCACCCGGAAAATAACTTTTTACCTTACAGCCGGTGATATAGGCGGTCGCTTTTTCTATTTTACGGGCAGCTAATAAAGCGGAGTAGACGGAGTCTTCAAAAACATCATTTGGGTTAATAATCAGAAGTTCATCTTTAATCAAGTTGCCGGATATTTGCAGGGCATTGGCGATGCCGAGCGGTTTTTCCTGAACAACAAAATTAAACTCTTTGCCCGGGTACCGTCCGGTAATAGTTTCAATACGGGCAATATTGACAGGGTTGGCCACGATAACGAAACGCCGCAGACCTGATCCAATTGCCATATCCAGTTGGTGTTCGAGCAGAGTTTTACCCAGGAAATTTAACAGGAACTTGTCTTCAGTAATAGGAAACATCCTTTTACCAATACCGGCGCAGAGAAACAAGACGATCATAACCTTATTCCCCTGCCAGCTTCTGCAGCACTGAGGATGCTTTCTCAAGCAGAATTTCAGTTTCAGCGGCGGAAGAAGACTCTGCGATAATACGGAAAATGGGTTCGGTGCCGCTGGGGCGTACCAGTATCCATGAACTGCCGAAATCCATACGCAATCCATCAAGAGTATTGATAGCTCCGGAACCGAATGCGGCTGCATTATCAATCACCGATTTTTTAAGCTCTTCTTTTTTATTATTAGCGCAAGAAATCCTGGTCTGCCCCAGGAACAGAGGAGGAATATTTTTAAAATAGCCGCGGATTTCAGATACGTCTTTGATCGATGATAACAAGGTGAGCGCCGCCGCGATCGAATTCGGGTAGAGTCCAAATCTGGGCATAATGTAGACGCCTACCGGTTCGACGCCGATAGCCGCGTCGATTTCCCGTGTCAGATGAGCGACATACACATCTCCCACTTTACCCCTTACAACTTCTGCGCCCATGTCAGCCAGGGCGTAATCCAGTAACCGACCGGTTTCAACAGTGGCCGCGACACGCTTCTTGCCGCTTTGCTTGACTGCCAGCGCGCAGAGAAATGCGACCGATTCCGTAAAACCGATAAAGCCTTCTTTATCAACAAACACCACCCTGTCGGCATCACCGTCAAAGCAAACCGCGATATCCAGCCGATTATCCAGCAGGTATTTGTAAGTATTTTTCAATGTGTCTTGCTTAGGCTCCGGACTTCTGCCGGGAAAAGTTCCATCCGGGGTATCATTAACCGGCAAAACTGTATATCCGAAAGCGGTGAATATTTCTCCGGCGATACCGGACGCTGCGCCGTTACCAGGATCGACGGCAATACGGAATCCCGGTGTTTTAGTACGGTGCAGCACTGATAACAGATAATCGGTATAGCGTGCATCAATGCCGTCTTCCCGTTTGTAGTTTGCAGAGACACCGTTCAAGAACATTTTACCCGCATAGATCCGTTCTATTTCGTTTTCCTGTGACGGGCTGAAACCAATGCCTTCGGAGGTGAAGAGCTTGACGCCGTTATACTCCCGCGGATTATGCGAAGCGGTGATCATGATCCCGATATCCATATGCATATCTACGGTTGCGAAGGCCAATACCGGAGTGGGCAGGATACCGGCATCTATGACATTCACGCCGCCAGCCATTAATCCCATAGAAACGACGGCTTTGACCGAATCGCGGCTTTCTCTTGCATCCGTTGCGATCAGTACTTTAGCGGCGGGACGCAGACTGGTCGCGATGGCTCTGCCGACGTTCCAGAGTAATTCGTAGTTCAGGTCTTTACCAACGACGCCGCGAATACCGGAGGTACCAAACAGTTTGGGGATTTCCGGAGTGTCATGAGTCATTTGTCATACTCCCAAAATTTGCTATAAGTTAAAAACGACATTCAATTTATAATTTTATCATATGTGCAGGCGGTTTTTTAGTTTACGGAGACAGATAATTACCTGGGTTGACCGTTTTTGGCAGCAAGGCGGGCTTTAGTGTATTTCGATATCTGTCTGATAGAAAAAACAATGAGATAAAACACTGTCAATCCAAGCAGAGAATACGGAATCATTTCCGTTGGTTTAACCATAGTTTTGGTCCCTACGACAAGGCCGACGATCATAAATATGCCATCGAAAATAAAGCTGGAGATGAGCACGCCGACGAAGAGCACTTTATATTGTTTTTTTACACCGAGCAGCACTGTCAGGGGTGTGCCCAGTCCAATTAGTCGCCCCAGCGCAACGGTAAAAGGAGACAGATAGGTATCTAATTTCGCCGAAATGCGGGCGAACCAGGTATTATTGCCGGAAAATTTCTTGAAACGGCGTTCCAGGTATTTCCGGTAGAGTTTGGTCAAGGGGATGCTGCCGAACCTGCTGACGCTAAAGAGCAGAAATACACCTGCTTCTCTGCCTGATACCGCTACAAGCCATAATACCAATAAATGAAAGGGGGATAGCAATCCTGCCCCAAGACTATACCCAGCGGCCAGCCAAACAGTTTCCAGCAGATAAGGCACGGATGCCAGCATGACTTCGCCGAAAGAGCACAGGATAAAAAGGAGACAGACCAGCTGCAGGTTAAATGTCCCCATGAAGTTCAGGATTTGTTTTAAAAAGTCAGCCATATTCAGACCGG
>PMBW01000334.1:19928-26048 GCA_003153075.1 Dehalococcoidia bacterium
CCGCCCGGTTTAGCGGCTTTTACTATCTCATTAGCGTATACTTCCGCGGTTGGTTTGCCAAAATAAGCTACAAGATGCTGATCGTTGGCCGAAATATCCCAGGTGACCTCGAGCATTCCGGCATCTTTGACACCATCGAGTTCCCACGGCGATTTTTTGCCGTGCGGCGGGCGGTAAAGGTGGGGTTTTACACCGGTAATGTTGTAAATGACATCCTGCGCTATTGCCATATCCTTGACGCCAAACGAGGTTAGCGCATGGTTAGGGTTATGAGTGTCAGAGTGGTTGCCAATTACATTACCATCGGCGATGATTTTATCGGCAATATCGGGATACTGCTGAACATTTTCTCCAACAACAAAAAAGGTAGCATTGACATTGTGACTGGCGAGGATATCCAGGATTTCCGATGTATATGGTTCGTTCGGGCCGTCATCGAAAGTCAAAGCGATAGTTTTATCATCAGACTTTGCGGAGGCGTATACTTTACCAAAAAACGGCGCGGAGGGCAGGAAATAGCCGCCGGCGACAATAAACATAACAAGGGCCATGATGATGAATATCACTACGTTGGCGATACGATTTTTCCGAAACAAGCGGTTAAATATTTGGTTCAATTGAATTGGTTTATTCAGAATATAATTGCCCCAATGGCCCCAATTAATCAGACCTTCTTTAAAGATGCGCAAAAGAGGTTTATTTACCGACCGGGGTGAAGTGGCGACGCATAAACCGTTATCAAAAGCCACTTTACCACGCTGCCTTAAGCGGCTGGCAATACCCCACTGGTCCGGGGCGTAAGCGATATCATGGTAACCACCTAACTCTACGAATACTTTACGGCGAAACGCAAAGGTTGCCCCGGAGACAATCCAGGGACGGCCAATTAATGGAACAGTCAGAAAATTAATAGTGCTGCGAATAACGTATTCGACTATTGCCCACCAGGGTGGTTCGGTGTAAACATACCGACCGGTAACGGCGACAACATTCGGATGCTTTTCGAACTGATCGGCAATGCGGCTCAACCAGTCCCGGGGGTAGACCGTATCTGCGTCAGCCTGCGCAATGATATCACCCTGTACCCCGTCAGCCCCCATTTGTCTGGCATAGAAAACACTCTTCTTTTCCGGGCAGGGGATAATGCGGGCGCCGAATTCACGGGCAATACGAACCGTGCGATCAGTACTGCCGTTATCGGCAATAATAATTTCGTACTGTCCGGTATAATCCTGATTACGCAGTGACATTAAACAGGCCGGCAGAAATTTTTCTTCGTTCAGAGCCGGAATAATGATACTTATCATAATATACAATCATTATAGCCCGAACCGGGCAAATGGTAAACAAAAATTAAGACAATATTTTATTAATACCTGCAATATCTTATAATTGTAAGAATTATTTAACCCGGCGCACAGCAGGAAATTAATTCTTTTTGTTTTTTAAAAAGCGAAGGAATTATACTGGATATATGTTTCTACACCTTTTTCAGGATACGCGGGCGTAATTCATTAGCGTTGCATGATTTTATTACTTTTCTAAAAGTTTATAAAAGGAATCTTTTGTGTCAATTTTGTTAAATAAGCTTAACGTAATGTAAATATGAAATTGAAATTAGAATACAAATGGATGGTTTTATCGGTAACTACCGTAGGGCTATTTATGGCAGGCCTCGATACGACGATCGTGGTAATCGGACTGCCGACGATCCTGCAAAATTTACATGCTAATATCGTGGAAGGCGTATGGATCATTACCGGCTACAGGTTAATGTTGACCATTCTGCTGGTGCTGCTGGGGCGATTGGCAGATCTATACGGTAGGGTCAGGCTTTATAACCTGGGATTTGCGATCTTCACTGTGGGTTCATTTTTGTGCGCAATTTCGCAAACCGGTGCACAGCTGGTGATCTTCAGGTTTGTCCAGGGAGCTGGCGCGGCTTTACTTTTTGCGAACAGCGCGGCGATCATTGCCGATGCTTTCCCCAAAGAGCAACTGGGCACCGGTATGGGGATAAACATGGCGGCTACCAACCTTGGTTCAGTGGTCGGGTATACGCTCAGCGGGATAATGTTACACTTTTTTTCGTGGCGGGCGATGTTTCTGATCAATATCCCCATCGGAATACTGGGGACTTATTGGGGCTATACTCGCCTGAAGGAGATCAGTATACGACCCACCGGACAAAAATTCGATTACGCCGGTTCTATTTTATACTGCATCGCACTTTCGACAGTGCTGTTGGCTTTAACGATCGGGAATCCCACGTCCATTCGCAATATAGCCATTTTGGCCGGCGGTCTGGCTCTATTTGTTGTGATGATATTCATCGAATTAAAGCAAAAGTACCCGACACTCGATCTGACATTGTTCAGGATCAGGGTGTTCGCAGCGGGCAATCTGGCCACTTTTCTGAATACAATTGCTTTCAACTGCGGTCCGTTTTTACGTTCTTTATACCTGCAGTTGATACTGGGTTACAGTGCTTTAAAAACAGGGGTATTGCTGGTCCCGATGGAAATCATTATTGTTGTTATGAATCCCATCGCCGGAAGGTTGTCGGATAGATACGGCAGCCGCATATTAACAACAATCGGTTTGTCATGTAATGCGGCTGCCCTATTCTGGTTTTCCACGCTTAATCAAACATCGCCGTACTGGTTTGTATTAGTCAGTCTTGTACTGTTTGGTTTTGGCAGCTCACTATTCTCACCGCCCAATGCCAGTTCGATCATGGGAGCGGTCCCTGCAGAGAAACGCGGTGTAGCCAACGGAATCAGGATGGCGATCAATCAAACCGCTGTTTCGCTAAGCGTGCCGTTTTCATTGCTGCTGATGACACTGATAATGCCCTATGATAAATTGAACCAGATCGTCAGCACGTCACGACTTGGCAATGCCGATGAAATTCCAACTTTCCTGAAAGCCGTAAACAGCGCCTGTTTTATTCTGGGCATAGTTGTGGTGTTGGCGATCATTCCTTCTTTGATGAGGGGACCCAGGGTGAATCCAAAGGCTAAGGAAACTCAAGAAGATTAAATTACAATCTCCAAAATCCAAATTCCAAACAGTATCAAAATACAAAAGACCAATTAAGTTGTCAGTTATGAGTTTTGAGTACGCTTCTTCAGGAGGCACACTCTCTTAGCCTCTCCTTAAGAGTGTTAGTGAATTACTCTCAATTTACCAGACTGTTATGATACCATTTTCTTCAAGCCAAGGCTGGCGAGCACAAGGAATAGAACCGTACCGGCTACAATCGCCGCAATATCGATAGGCAGCGAAGATAGATTGCCGGTAGCCAGCAGCCCCCGCAACGCGTCAACGATGTACGTCAGGGGGTTAATAAAGGCAATGGGTTTAATCCACGCCGGCATAATAGCTAACGGGTAAATGGCGCTGCTGGCGAAGAACAGCGGCATGGTAATGGCCTGACCGATACCCATCATGCGCTCCCTGGTCTTGAAAATGGATGCCAGCGACATGCTCAGGCAGGAGAAACACATGCCGAGTAAAACGATGACAACAAAAACACCAAGGATATTCAGTGGGTTCAGTATCATATGCACCCGTAGAATCAATGCCAAAATGATAACGGCAATGGACTGTAAAATGCCTCTGACACCGGCCGAAAGCGCCTTGCCTAATATGATCGATGAACGTGACGCAGGCGTGGAGAGCAGCTTATTCAATAGACCAAGATCGCGCTCCCAGACCACATTGATACCAAAGAATATCGCGACGAACAGTGCGGACTGTGCCAGCACACCCGGAGTCATGAACTGCAGGTAAGTAAGGTTAGAAGGGATATACTGGCTCATTACGCTGAGCTTGGTCATGGTCAATCCATAAATTGCCAGCCACAATGCGGGCTGGACCATACGCATCCAGACCTGTGTCTGGTCGTGCCGGATTTTCCGCAATTCCAACTCCGTGATGATGAACGCATCCGAAAAAAACTTTTTGACAGCACGCAGCATTCTCATTTTGTTCTCCTTGTAAACGCGCGACGGGCGCGGCGTGTTTCAGTAAAGGAATCGCCTTCTTCAATACGGGCGCCGGTATATTTGAGAAAAACATCATCCAGCGTCGGCTTTTTCAGTGAAACAGCTTCTACCTGGACGCCGTTTGTTTTCAGACTGTCCAGCAGTCGGGGGATCAGTGTTTCACCGTTATTGACGATAATATCGCAGTGGCTGTTAGTTGAATCGGAGATTGTAGTGTAACCAAGCTCCTTGATTTTAACGAAACACGACGGATTGCTGGAAACAATGGTGATAATATCTCCACCTACGCTCGTTTTAAGTTCGGCAGGTTTGCCCAGCGTGGCCAGGTGTCCCCGGTTCATAATACCAATGCGGTCGCAAAGAATGTCTGCTTCGTTCATGTCATGGGTGGTCATAAAGATAGTAGTGCCGTATTCATCGCGCAGTTTTTTAATAAGGCCCCAGATGATCCGACGGGCATTAGGATCGAGGCCGATACTCGGCTCATCCAGAAAGAGCACGCGCGGACGATTGACAAGGGCCTGCGCGATTTCCAGACGCCGCATCATGCCGCCGGAAAAGTTTTTCACCATATCATTGGCACGTTCATTGATTTCCAGAAAAGTCAGTACTTCCTGAATCCTGGCCTTGCGTTCTTTAGCGGGCATGCCATACAGCTTGGAGTAAATAAGAACATTTTCATAAGCGGTCAGATCTCCGTCCGCAGATACATCCTGCGGCACATAACCACACATTTTCCGGACTGCTTCACTGTTGCGGGCAGTATCGACACCGTAAATCATTGTTTTTCCCGCGGTTGGTTTGATCAACGTCAATAAGGTACGGATAGCGGTGGTTTTACCGGCGCCGTTAGGACCCAGCAGTCCGAATATCTCCCCTTTGTCAACGGTGAAGGAGACGCCATCCACAGCTCGAACGCGCGGGTATTCTTTGACCAGGTCTTGCACAATAATGGCCTTCTGTTCCACTAATTGCCTCCATTGCATATACAGGCTATTTTCTGTTAATATTTATTACCCTGATATAATAATAGTAAATATAACAATAATAGTCAATGTAACATTCACTAATATTCAGGGGTCAATATTATGGTAAAAAAAGAACTAATCGTAGAACTGATCGAATTGCAGCGTCGGGTGGACCGCGACCGGCGGCAATATGAATTGGATGCATGGATGCACCTTAACCTGAGCATAGGGCAATTAAAGAGCCTGTTTTTTATTAGTAACCGCGGCACAACCAGCCTGGGGAAGTTAGCAGCGGCTTTAGGCGTTACACCGACCAATACAACCGGGATCGTCGATAGGTTAATGAAACGAGGATTAATCACTCGGACGGAGAATCCGAATGACCGAAGGGTATTGTTGTTACACACAACTCCCGCCGGTGATGAACTTATAGCCGAATTGAGACAAAAGCGCAGAGAACGTATGGCCGAATTATTCAGCCGTTTGACCGACGAGGAAGCTGAAGTTGTGGCGCATTCTTTAAGGATCATGGTGAAGGTAATCGAATCGCAGAAAGATGAAGCTATTAAATAAGTTCTAAGCTCTGAGTTGCCAGTTTAGAGTTGTGAGTAGAGAGTTATAAGTAATCATGTTTTACCTTCGGCGATTAATAAGAAACTTTTTGCAGATTTATTGACCAGATACTTTGCCATTTATTCAAGATTGACAAGATAGTCAGAGCTCCGCATAACAAAATAGAATGACAACTCTCGCACTTTTTCCCTAAAAGTGAGAAAGGATTACATGTCTATTACCGCGTCACTATTCATCATTATGTTTCTTTCGAAAAGTATTCTGGATTTCGCGCGGTAAAAGTATTTTATTCGTCGCAATCGGACGTCTGCTGCTGTTTCTACCCTGAAAGAGACATAGAAAATACGGGGATTATTTTGACTCGCGCTTAAAAAACATGATAAGATGCGGGAAGAATATTAAATTACTCTTCGAGTTTCACACCTGAATATTAAGCAAATATGGTGTTGAAGCCGGGGGATGCAGAAGCATCCCGAGGGCACAGGGGGAAACGCCTGTACCTCCCGTTGGAAAGGAGAGATCGCTTAGATAGCTTTGTAGGCTGTTGGGCGCCTCCTTCGGAGGCGCCC
>PMBW01000172.1 GCA_003153075.1 Dehalococcoidia bacterium
GACCCGATGATCAAGACTTTCTTTGGTTTGTTAATTGTCATGTTATTCCTTTTACTCGATTTATATCTCCCGCCCTTTCAGGGATTAAAGGAGAGTGACAAATTTCAATTGGCACCTGTCATTGCGAGCGAAGCGCGGCAATCTCAGGGAAGCGGGAATATTCTTTTCCATTTCAACCCCCATTTTTCTGGATTCCAGCCTCCGCTGGAATGGAGTTCTCTTCTTCTCCAGCCCCCTCTCTCTAACTCTCTCCCACAAGGGGCGAGAGCACTAACCGGGAGAGGTTCCTTCTTTATCCTTCTACTTTGTTTCATATTTCTTATTTTGTATTTATTTCGTATTTCGATATTAGTGCTTAGGATTTTCTTTCCATCATTTTTATAAATCTGTCGAATAAATACCGGTTATCCATCGGGCCGGGGGAGTCCTCCGAGTGGTACTGGATGGCGAAAATGGGTAGTTCCTTATGCCGCAACCCCTCCACCGTGCCGTCGTTCAGATTGATGTGGGTCACTTCCAGGCCGTTCTTCATGGTATCGGGGTCCAGCGCATAGCCGTGGTTCTGGGCAGTGATGTGCACGCGTCCCGTGGCAAATTCCTTGACCGGGTGGTTGCCGCCGCGATGCCCGAATTTGAGTTTAAAAGTTTTCGCCCCGAAAGCCCGTCCGATCAGCTGGTTCCCCAGGCAAATCCCCATGATCGGCTTTTTCCCCACCAGGCCCTGTACCGTTTTCACCGCGTAATCCAGTATTTCCGGGTCGCCGGGGCCGGGTGAGAGCAAAATCCCGTCGGGGTTTAGTTTTAATATCTCTTCTGCCGTCGAAGTGCAGGGCATGACGGTGACTTTGCAGCCCCGCGCTTTCAAGAGCCGAAGTATATTGAACTTCAACCCGCAGTCGTAGGCCACGACGTTGTATTTATAATCGATTACTTTGTCTTTGTCCCAGACATAGGATTTCTGCGTAGAGACTTCCTTGACATAATCAGCAGCGCCGTAATCCGGTTTGCGTTTCAGTTCCGCCAGCGCCTGTTGCGGCGTCATGCTGGAGGTGATCATGCCCATCATCACGCCCACCGAGCGTAATTTCCGCGTGATCGAGCGCGTATCCAGTCCGCAGATGCCGGAAATCCCGCCATCCTTGAGGTATTGGTGAATGGTCTTTTGATTCAGGTAATGGCTCGGTTCCAGGCATTCCTCGCGCACGACAAAGCCGCGCACCTGGATGCGGGATGTTTCATTATCCTGTTCGTTGATGCCGTAATTGCCGATCAGCGGATAGGTCGGCACCAGTATCTGTCCGGCATACGAGGGGTCGGTCAGCATTTCCTGATAACCCATCATGCTCGTATTGAACACGACCTCCCCGAAGGTATCCGCCTCGCCCCCGAAGGAAAAGCCTTCGTAAATAGAACCGTCTGCCAGCACGAGGTAAGCTTGTTTTTTCATTATTCCCTTAATCCTATGTTTATCGAATCGTCTTTATAGATCAGGTTGCCCTGGTAAATCGTGGCTACGACCTTGCCGGTCAGTTTTAATCCGGCCAGCGGCGTGTTTTTGCCCAGCGACACAAATTTATTGACATCGACTACCCATTCTTTGAGCGGGTCGATGATCGTGATATTAGCCATTGAACCCTCGATAAAGCTGCCGAGCGGTTTATGCAAAATCGCTGCCGGTTTACTGGTCAGGCAGGCAACTAATTCCGTCAGCGTCAGTTGTTTGGATTGCACCAGCCACATCAGGCTCCCCACTGCCGTTTCGAAGCCGCTGATCCCGGCGGGAGCATCGGCGTAAGGGCGTTGTTTTTCCGGGGCAGTATGCGGCGCGTGGTCGGTGGCGATGATATCGATCGTACCGTCTTTGATCCCTTCTACCAGCGCCTGCCGGTCTGCTTCCGTGCGCAGGGGCGGGTTGACCTTGGCCAGCGCACCGCGTTTGGCGATCATGTCTTCGGTCAAGAGCAGGTGATGCGGAGTGGCTTCCGCGGTGACCCGGACGCCTTTCTTCTTCGCCTGCCGGATAAGCTCGACGGCGCCGGCGGTGCTGACATGCGCGATGTGCAGCCAGCCCTTCGTCTTTTCCGCTACTTCCAGGTCGCGGGCAACAATATTTACTTCACCTTCCGGCGGTCCGCCGTTGGGGTCTTCGCAGTGGTCGATGATCGGTAAATTGAATATTTTAATGTTTTCCAGTGCTTCGGCCATTAATGCCGCAGTCTTGACCGCGTCGCCGTCATCGCTGAAACCGGCGACACCGGCTTTGACCAGCGGCTCAAAATAGATCAACGCCCGGCCTTTGCGGCCTTTGGTGACGCAGCCGATAGGCAGAACCTGGATCATTCCGTCGCGCCCGGCTTTGGTTTTCACCTGCATGATCAATTCCGCGCTGTCCAGCGGCGGGCGCGTATTCGGCATGCAGCAAATCGTCGTAAATCCGCCGACGGCGGCAGCATGGGACCCGGTGACGATCGTTTCCTTGTTTTCAAAGCCCGGCTCTCTCAAGTGGCAGTGAAAGTCGATGAACCCCGGGCAGACGAGCAGCCCTTTGGCCGTCAGGGTATCATAAGCCTTGCCGACCGGGTTTTCCCTGCCTTCGCTGACCCAGGCGATCTTATCGTCTTTCGTGAGTAAATTCCCCACGCGGCTGATCTTGCGGGCGGGGTCGACGAGGCGGCCGCCTTTGATTAACAATGCTTTATTCATTTTTCGGCGCTTCCTCTACGACTTGCGATTTCATATAATGTCCGGGTTTGTAGCCGTGTTTCTCCGCTTCCTCGGCGGAATCGAAGGCGATCAGGTTTTCCGGCCTGATCTTTTTCGCCAGGTGGCTGTTCGCCCGGTTGTATCTTTTACTTTCTATCAAGCCCTGGTGCCATTCCGTGCTGGCGACAAATTTCGGCTCGGTGCCGTGCTCGCAGTAGATGCAGCGGAAGGTCAGGGGATGGAGGCTGACAACTTTAAACTCCGGCTTGAGGTAATTCTTCTCGGTCTCCTGCCAGGTGACGCAGCGCGGGTTGGAGCATTTGACACCGTATTCACGCCGGTACACAGGATATTCCACTTCGGGGATTTTGGTTTCCAAAGGCGCGGTAACCTCTTTCACCCCGAGCGTAAGGGCGATCAGGGCCATGCGCACCGGTACGCCCCTGGCAGCCTGTTTGAAGTACATGCTGCGCGGGTCGGCGTCCATATCGTAGGCCAGCTCATCCACGCGCGGTAACGGGTGCATTACCAGCGCGCGCTGCAGCTCTTTGCCGCTCATCAGTTTTTTATCGACGATGGGGAAATGCAGGTCGGCGGCTTTTTCTTCGTTGGTGAAACGCTCGCGCTGCGGGCGGGTGACGTAGAGCGCATCCACACCTGCTTTCATCGCCACTTCCAGGTCGATNNGCGTCCACCCCGGCTTTCATCGCCACTTCCAGGTCGATACCCGGCATCATCGCTAATTGGTGGGGTTGTTCGGGGGTGATGTAAGCCGCGTCTACCGGGAAAGCCCCGGTTTGATTCTGTTTGTGGTTTTTGCCGAATTTCTCCAGCTCGCCGCCGTATTCCGTGACCAGTTTGTGGAGGATGTTTTCCGGCACTTCCAGACCCGGACTGGGACAGAATAGTATCGTCGCGCCGAATTTAGCCAGCGCGAAGATCAGCGAATGGGTGGTGCGTCCGTATTTAAGGTCGCCCCACAACGCAATCGTCATGCCTTTGATATCGCCGCGCTCTTTCTTAAGCGTATAAAGGTCGCACAATGTCTGCGTGGGATGCTGGTGGCCGCCGTCGCCGGCATTGATCACCGGCACCGTGGCGTAATCGGCCATCAGTTTCGCCGCGCCTTCCCAGGGATGGCGCAGGACGATAATATCGGCGTAGCTGCTGACAATGCGGGCCATATCCGCGATGCTTTCGCCCTTGGAAAACGAGGTCGATTTCGGGTCGGAGACGCTGATCACTCCGCCGCCCAGCCGGAGCATTGCCGATTCAAAAGAGAGCCGGGTGCGGGTGCTCGGCTCGAAGAAAATGGTCGCCATCACTTTACCGTGGCAGAGCCCATATTGGATGGGCATGTTATCGGTCATTTCATCCGTCAGTGTGAATAAAGCTTCAATTTCGCCGTTGGTCATGTCGTCAATGGTAATTAAATCTCTATTCTTTAAGTCCATTTTTGCCTCCCTGCATTCCACTTTGCGTTCCGTTGTGGTTACTTTTCACGGGAGCCGGGCTGATAATGGCGACTTCGTCGATGCCGTCGGTTTCCTTGAGCTTGACGGCGATCGATTCATCATGGCCGCTGGGGATATTTTTACCGACGTAATCGGCGCGGATGGGCAGTTCGCGGTGGCCNNCGGCCGGTGTAGAGCACATCGTCCACGAGGATGACAGATTTGCCGATGACGCTGAAAGATACTTCGGTGCGGGTCACTTTCGGCGGGGTATCATGGAAGGGAATATCGTCGCGGTAGGGCATAATGTCCAGCGCCCCGACAGGGATCGTGGAGCCGGAGAAGGTTTGAATATTCTGCGCCAAACGTTTGGCCAGGGGCACCCCGCGGGTGTACATGCCGATTAGCACGACGTTATCCAGGGATTTGCTGCGCTCGATGATCTCGTGCGAGATGCGCGCCAGCGTCCGGCGGATGTCTTCTTC
>PMBW01000170.1 GCA_003153075.1 Dehalococcoidia bacterium
GCAAGAACTCAGTGATGCGCTGTATCTGATCGATTCAAATCTTGGTCCCCGCATCCATGAGCAATTATGGTATAAAAAAGGGCTGGTCGTTTCGGCGTCATTATCGGCCGACGACTCTAATGATATGGGTAAATTTCTTGAGGACATTATGAAGCTTGGTGAAAAGGAATTTCCGGATCTGGAAATTCTGCCTTTCGGCAAGCTGGCGCTCTATCCTCAAACGGATAAGTATATCCGTGATGGGAAGCTGAGCGACATTGTTTCGACATTATTGATCGTGCTGGTCATGACTACTATCTGGGTAATGATGAAAAACCGCCGTCTGAGATCTCGGCAATATTTAGCGGGATGGAAGACGGGTATAGCGGTAAATATGCCATTTATTTTTTCCTTCGGAGTTATTTTCGGCGTAATGATGATCTTTCGGGTTCCGCTGGATCAGGCTACGGTAAGTATTACCGCCTTAGCCATTAATGCCGGAGATTTTGGGTTTTATGTGATCACCGATTATCAGGCCGCTTTAGCAGAGGGCAAAGATATGAGGCAATCACTCCAATACGCTCTGCTGGAAAAAGGCAATATTATCGTTATGGATATTTTCATCGAGTCGTTTTGTTTTTTACAGCTGTGCTGNNCATGGTGGTGATGCTAATGTTCTGCGGTTTTGCAACGCTGACCATTTTACCGGCGTTATTACCGTGGTGCGTAAAAACAAGGAAGGCAAAGGATTAAAAAGTTTTCATAAGGATCACCCGAGGTTCGTAAGGACATCGGGTGATACGCTTCTCAATAACTAACTTAAAATCTAAGGAGTTGACCATGAAAATGATACAGGCTATATTCGGAGTTATTTGTGCGATTTTTTTCCTGGCAATTGGCGGTCTGCAGGCGGCTGAAATGCCGGCCAGTGAGATCATCAAGCAAAGCTGGGAGAAATTCCGCAGCGTCACTTACGAAACTGAAGTATTTTCTCTCAAGAGCAATGTAGCTGAAAGAGAGCTGGTGCGTTATACTTTTTATGACCGGGGAAAAAACGACAAGGTTGCCATCAGCTTTACTAATCCGGGTGACCGGGGAATTAAGCTGTTTACCCAGCGCCAGCATAAAGGCACTGATAAGCAATGGGTAAAATTACGCACATTTAGCACACGGCAATTGTCAGCCGGCGAAAATAGCAAGCTTTTCCCGAAGACACCGTTTACCTACGGTGATACCAGGCTGCAGACAGGAGAAGATACTGATATTTTCGGCTACACCTTTGACGGACAAGAAAACGATCGTTGGGTAATAAAAGCGGTTCAAAAGTCCGGCGATGATTTCGGCTATGACTATCGCAAGATCTGGGTAGCTAAAACTACTCTCGCTATAACCAAGATCGAATATTACGGTAAAAACGGGAGTTTGATCAAGACTCAGGAAAACAGCGATATCCAAACGTCGAATAATACCTGGCGTCCGAATAAGATCGTTGTCACCACTGTCTCTGGAGATAAAACCGTCATCACGGTTATCAAAAGAGTTTTCGGTGATAGTTCGATCGAACAACATCTTGACAAATCTTTTCTTGAAACCGGAGGGGGAGATTAAAAATGTATGCAAATATAAGAAAATGGATAATGATTTTGACAGTCGTCATGACAATGCTGCCGACCGGATGTTCGTCGTTTCAACCCAAAAAGGAAAATCTTGAATACGGCGGAACGATTGAGGCATACTCGTCGGCCAGCATTCACAAAAAGAAAAATACGGAAAATTTTTATGGAGAGATCCATGCCAGGCCTTTCGTGAGCTACAAGCCTACGGAAAATTGGCTGCTATATGTTAAGCTTGATAGCTGGGCGGATACGGCCGGGTATACTAAGGGCAGTTTCGATTTTGCTCGCAGGTCTGGCTACCGCTCCTATATCAACATCCGTGAAGCATTTGCGGAATATAGCAGTGAATGGTTCAAGGTCAAGGTCGGCCAGCAGATCTTTAACTGGTCGGTCACGGACACTATCTCTCCTTCGGACAATATCTGCCCGCGTAATTGGACCAGGATCTTTGACTGGGAACGAGACTCGGTCCCGGCCATTAATCTTAGGGTCGGAAAAGAAATTTTCGGGCAGGCCATTGTTTCGCTCTTTACTCCTTCCAAGCTTCCCGCTCCGGGAGGAAGATGGGGAAGAGAGCTGCCACCGGGAGTTCAGGTCACCGACCAAGATATCCCGAGCCGTCAGCGGATCCAATTCGCTGGACGTGTCGGCGGCAATGTGAAGGGAATAGACCTGACCGGGTCAGTCTATTACGGTTATTCGGTAAGTCCCTTTTATCGGATTGAGCCCATTTCCCTTAAATCGGCCCAGATAATCCCCGGCTATAATCTGGAAACGGTTTATGCTCATTCTGCGGCTAAGTCGTATAAAGGGTTTAACTTCCGGGCTGAAGCAGGGTATTTCGCTCAGCATCGGGGTGACCGCTATCTCCAAGGCGTTCTCGGAGTTGACCGGGAATTCAATAAGCTCTTTACGGAAAACGACAGCTTAACGCTCTTATTGCAATATCAGAACCATCTGATCACTAAGCACGACAATCCGCTTGGTGCCAGGGCCATTGATTTCCGCCGTTCTTTGGACGGCGGTCCGCTAGCCAGGATACAGTATAGCCTTGATAGCGAGAAAAAGTATACGTTAAAGGTTGAGGGATTCTATAACTTCTCCAAGGGAGACAGCTATGTTTCTCAGGCCTTTGTCTGGAAATATAAAAGTTTTGAAACTGAGGTAGGCGTCAGATTCCTGTCCGGTGGCCATGATACGTTTATGGGCAACTGGGGGAATAACAGCGAGGTCTATCTTAAGACGAAATTTTATTTCTAGAGTGAGTTCTTTTGATTAATGAAACATTTAAGGAAACGAGCAATCGTTTCC
>PMBW01000054.1 GCA_003153075.1 Dehalococcoidia bacterium
TTCCGAATTATTGTCTGCCATTTTCAGCCTCCGTTAATATATATTCAAGCAAACCGCTTTTTTGTGCCTGATACCTTAATAACATGGAAAACCAGTCGAGGAATTCTCCTTTACTCTCAAGACAAACCTGTTCTAAAGCAGCTGCAGAGGAAGGGTTTTTCTTCTTGTTTTTAAAACTCTCTGCCATTTTCAACTTTTCCCTTTAAAGCCTTGTCTGGACCGTCAATCTTGAATCGCTAACACTAGTCTATGTAAACCGAAGTTAAATCACGCCGTTCGTTCAGCGGGAATAACAGCAGACAAGCGGCCAGTCTTTTACTGGCCGGTTGGGCAGGATATTTGTTATGTTAAATAAAAGCATTTTATCATAGATCTATGGTCAGACGGTCTGACCATAGCTATTTTGACATTTACTTCTTTTAAAAATATACTTTTAAGCATATGACCAATTCTAATAAAACAACGCCTTTCATTCCGCAAAACTAGGACCAATCCGTTCGTCAGGTGATCCCTTTTTATGACACCATCCAATCCGAGGTAATAGATATTATCAGGACAATCAAACCTGATTTGCACAATTTAACATCAAGAAAACAAAAAAGGCACGCCGTTTTTTTCGGGCGTGCCTTTATTTGTACTTACTCTAATATTATTTGGTCGTTGTGCCGGTAGTAGTGGAAGCGGCCGTTGGGGTAGTTGGCACAGTAGCTGATGTTGTGGTGGAGGTGGCAGGCGTGGGCGTAGTTGTAGGTATTACCAGTTTAGCTACTAACTTCTTCACCTTGCTGCTGATCCAATTAGTTGTTGCAGTGTCCATTGTTGTACTGCCATTCAAACCGTAGAAAGCAATTTTTTCTGACGCTTCCTGTGTACGCAGCCAATCACTGAGAGCATTATTTTTTAATATTTTTAACTGGTCATCTGTTACTTTCATCGAATCCGATTTCTCGGAAATCCAGAGCAGCACATATTGGGTGGTCACATTATTGCCGGTTGCGTCAGCGGATTGGACAACCGAAATAGCATCACTGCATTTACCGACACTCAGATTGTTGACCGCTGATTGCAATTGAGAATTAATGGCGTCTACCGGATTCCAACCCTGATCGCCGCCGTTAATCCAGCCCGTGGTATCTGTAGAAGCTAACTTGGTGAAGTCAGTTCCGCCATCTACCAGCGCCTTGACAGCATTCGCTGCTTGCTGAGTGGAAAAAACCATTGACCACAGATGAACCTGGGGAGCAGTATCCGGGACCTTGGTCGCAAGGATATCACTCAAACGCTGCTGTTGTATTTCCCTGCTCATTATATCCCGGTATTCACTCTCGGATAAACCGGTATATCCTAACTGTTTTTTAATCCAAGCATTGAAATCTGCGTCACTGATGCTATCATTGGTACCCTTGGCCTGATTTCTCATAAAGTCGTCGATATCCTGCGCGGTCACCAGCGCCACCCCGTTCGCTGCGGCTTTTTGTTTAACGGTCATTTCGTTGACCAAGCCCTGCTCAATTTGCAATGGATCACGACTTGCCGAAGCGACCGTCCGTTTGATAAAATATCTGGCGCTCACGTTTTCGGTCCCCACCGTCAGCATCGTTCGCTGCATCGGTAATATCTCTACCAGATAGACAGTGACGGCAACCACAATCAGCACAACCGCAGTCAGAATAGATATGGTGATGAGATTGTTCTTTCTAGCAGCAGCTTTTTGTTGCTCATGGTTAACTTCTATCTGCGCTTTCCTGCCGGTTCGCGAAGGCGTCTTTTTAACCGGTTTCGGGGGATGGACACTTTTTATATTAGGCTGATTTTGTTTCTTTTCATTTTGTTGTGAATTATTTTTTGCCGGTTCACGTGGATTAGTCATATTCTCCTGACCCATTTTGTTAATTTTTCTATTATTATAACCGAAAGTTGGCAGGAGTGCATTAAAATCATTTAATCGGTTATATTATCTTCCCGCTTAAAGAAAAGATTTCGCCTTTAGCCACTATATTACAAACTGATCAATTTGTATTATTGAGAGCCGTCGCCTGATAATGCCAAACGTTTACTCCGAACCACTCCTGTTCTTTAGTTCGAATTACACTTTAGAGTATACATTACTACTTAAATATAATAACCTCAGACTGTAGTAGATGGAAATAATTCCAGCTAACGATTATCCGTTTTAATTGCGATTGAAAAGGGATCAAGTTTGTTTTAAATCAGAAAATCTAAGGTAAAATATTTTTCATGTTCCCTCTTGTCAACCACCCTTTTCGGGTGGAGAATTTAATTAGAGGTATAGTACGATGAATAAACCTTTACAAAAAATTACATCACGACTGCGCTGGCAGCTTATGTCAGACCGCGAACGATATGCACAACTTTGGGCAAAATCTCGGGCTAACTGGGATATTGTCTGAACCTATAATTGCGCGCAATATGACATTGAACCGGTGTTACGTTGTCATTAAATATTTTTGGCTTTAAATGTGAGTTGAATACGCCATTCAACTAGTTTTGATGATTATCAAATTCCGAAATTGTTCAGTTTAAAAACACTCACTCGATCTCTTGCTATTTCCCCGGTCAAGCACTTCCGACTGCGGTCTCCAGCCTAAAAATGAGGGAGTTATTGTTGATCGGCGCTAGTAAACCCAGTTCAGATCAACCTTCGTGGTTACCTGTTGCGCCGGGGATAAAGTGGCCTTTGCGTAGTTTGTAAAAACGAGATGATACTTCCCAGGAGTAACGATATCCTGATCGATAGTGCCGCTGGACATTAGCCCTGAATCAAAAAGAATATGGACGGTACGACCTTTCAGCCAATTGTTGTAGGTATCATCGTCCATTACATACACTTCAATGTGATTCGGAGCGCCACCAAAGGTTCTAAAATTACCGACGACTTTGACTTCTTTCATGGCTTTATTCACTTCAAACGCATAGTCGAAATTAGTCTCGGCGGTGACGCTGATATCCCCATTCACCAGATTTTGGCTTTGCGGGCCGGTCACCGTCGGTGTAGTTGTACCGGCTGGCTTGTTGCCGCAAGCGGTTGCCATACCCAAAATAATAATGATTATGCCTGTAATGGTAACTTTCAAATATTTTCCCACAAATTCAGGATAAGTAAATATTAGAGATTTGTCAACATTATAGTGTCACTATTTTGGTAGGAATACATTATGTAAGCTATCAGTATTGAGTTATGAGTTTTGAACCTGTATGTAAAAATTACTCAAATGATAAAAACGAGATATCTCGCACAATCATCCTGTGGAACAGGAAATCGCAGGGCACATTATAACAAGAAGAGGGCTTTTCCGGTTGCTGCCAAATGGGAATCAGGAATTGTAATTTTAGAATTGTGACTTATAAATGGCAAAGTTCGTCGTTTACAAGGATTACCACGCCTCTTCGCTCCTGGAATGGCGCCTGATTGGGGTTTATTATTATACTAAACAGGCAGGGACGCCTGTTCTAATTGTGTAGCTTGCGAAGGTGTTGTACTGCAAATCCCGGTAAATTTATACTTTATTCCAATATGTTAAAATTATTCTTGTTGCTCATGATTTATGCCTTGAGCATTTACAAATAGCAATTAATAAATTTCCCGGGAGGATTTGGTGATAGAACAAACTAGACTCTACAAACAGCGGTGGATAGCGCTGGGGTTTCTGGCGTTTTCGTTGCTGGTAATTTCTCTGGATAACACTGTTTTAAACCTGGCTTTGCCCGCCATTTCCAGAGACCTGGGGGCAACACTCAACGGTCTGCAATGGATTGTCGACGCTTACACGCTGGTATTTGCCGCATTATTGCTGACGATGGGTTCGATCGGTGACCGGTTCGGACGGAAAAGGCTGCTGCAAGGCGGCCTGATTATTTTCGGCCTTTTTTCTCTCGGCGCGGCTTTATCTCAATCTACCGGAATGCTAATCGCCATGCGGGCAATCATGGGGGTCGGAGGGGCGATCATAATGCCTTCGACACTTTCAATCCTGACAGCAACTTTCCGCGAGCCAAAGGAACGGGCGCAGGCGATCGCACTATGGGCAGCTACCTTTTCACTGGGCACTGGTATCGGGCCACTGGTGGGAGGCTATCTGCTGGCGCATTACCACTGGAGTTCGGTTTTTTATATTAACATTCCGGTGGTAGTTATTGCGATCGCCGGCGGATATTTCTTTATCCAGGACTCCCACGCCGAGAAATTGCGGAAAATCGATGTCCCAGGTTGCCTGCTTTCACTGACCGGTTTATTCGCGCTGGTTTATGGGATCATCCAGGCAGGCATCGACGGCTGGACGGCGCAAAATGTATTGATCGCATTCGGCATTGCGTTCGTGCTGCTGACAATATTCGCATTCTGGGAACTGCATTCCGACCACGCAATGCTGCCACTACGATTTTTCCGTAACATGTCTTTCACGGGCGCGAACATCGCTTTGACACTGGTGGCTTTTTCCATGTTCGGCTGTTTCTTCTTCTTGAGCCAGTATCTGCAAACCGTCCAGGGCTACACAGCATTGGAAGCAGGAGTGCGCTTGCTGCCGATGGCTGCCGCGGCTTTTATCGGCGCGGTATCATCCGCCCGGATTGCGCATAAATTAGGCACCAAGATAACCGTGGCACTGGGGATTTTCATTGCAGGCAGCGGTTTGTTTTACTTTTACCGGGTGGCAGCAGTCGATACAAGCTTCCTTTCCATTGCCATTGGCATGAGTATTACCTCACTCGGTATGGGTGTCGCAATGAGCCCGGCCACCAACTCCATCATGGGGTCGATCCCGGTGGATGAGGCCGGTGTCGGCTCGGCAATGAACGACACGACCCGACAGATCGGCGGAGCACTAGGTGTGGCCATCATGGGCACGTTGCTGAATTCTACATATTCAGCAAAGATCGATGCGATCAAATGGCCGATTCCCCTGCCCGCGCCGGCATTGGCGGGTATACGCGGAGGCATCCAGGGAGCACATATCGTCGCGGCTAATGTAAAACAGCAAAGCCTGCCGCTGGCGCAAGCAATCATTAAAAAAGCGGATGAAGCATTCGTTTACGGCATGTCACATACACTGCTTACAGCCGCGATCATCATGTTCACCGCGGCAGTAGCGGTATTGATCATTGTGCCAACCAGAGTACGGCCTTACAGCGAACTTCCACCTACCCCACCTAAGGTTGATACCGAAGATAATGATAAAAAGCCATAGTATTACGGAAGCCCTGGTCATAAAAACCGGGGCTTGTCATTTTATGCTTTAATAATAATATGGTCACAATTCAGGAACAAATAGATGATAACAGTTAATATTGATCCGATCGCATTTTCCATCGGGTCATTGAACGTCCGCTGGTACGGAATGATGTACGTCGTGGGCATTCTAACCGCATTTTTAACTGCCTGGCCTTACGCGAAATGGAAAGGGTTTACAGACGACCAGCTAGAAAAAATTGTGATGTGGGCCGTCCCCGCAGGGCTGGTCGGCGCGCGGTTATATTTCGTCGTGCAGCAACCCCTGGGGCAATATTTCGCCGACCCTTTCCGCATTTTTGCATTCTGGGAAGGCGGCATGGCCTGGTATGGGGCGGTTTTTGCGGTAGTCATCGCGTTATTCGTCATGGGCTGGCAGATGAAAATTTCCATCCTGAAACTGCTGGATGTAGCGGCGATCATGGCCGTCGTCGGACAATTCTTCGGCCGTATCGGCAACTTTATTAACGGCGATGTGGTCGGTTACCAAACNNTGCTGTGGTTTTTCCGGAAAAAGGTAAAACCGGGGGTATTATTTTTCATTTATATTATCAGTTATTCCATAAGCCAAATAATCGTGTTTACGTGGCGGGATAATGAGGTTATATTCCTGGGCTTAAAGCAGGCGCAGTTAACTGCCATAACAGTAATTATAGCCGCGATTGTTGTATTCCTGGTGTTATTTTTACGGCAGAGGAAATTGGCGAAAAAGGTATAAAGACGCACTTCCCACTTCTATAGGGGGATATCATTAACCTGGAACAATCTTTCTTTAGACAATTCTCTCTTAATCTCTCCTCAGGAAGGAAAGAATCCAGATACCAGTCCCAACAGTTTTCACTATTCATTACCAGCGGTTCATGTTTTCAAAGGCTTGCTGAAAGTCCGCGCCCACGGTTGCCACTAACCCTTTAGATTCTCCTACCGCAATTTCGTACTGATTCTTTTCGATTGCCTTTAATACAGCTTCAGCGACTTCAGACGGCGGAATGCCTTTATAATCCGATTCTTCATCCGGGGAGCTTTTGCCCAAATCGGTATCGACTGCCGGGGGAATTATTTCGAACACTTTGACGCTAGTATCCTTGAGTTGATACCTGAGAGAGAAGGTATAGGAGTGCAATGCGGCCTTGCTAGCGCAATAAACCGGCATTACGGCAATGGGCACGAAACCCAGGCCGGAGGAGACATTTATAATTGCGGTTTCTTTATCATGCTGCTGCAAGAACCAGGGAATAAAATAAGCAGAAAGCCGGATGGGGGCAACCAAATTGGTCTCGATCTCATTTTCACCTTTTACCAGGTCCGTCCGACCTTTTTTCAGATCGATCATTTTCTGGATACCCGCGTTGTTTATCAAAATATTTAAGCCGGGATACTTTTCTTTTACCCAATTGAAAAGGGCTGCCCGTTCTTTTTCTTTAGCGACATCGCACACTCTAATTTGAATTTGCGGTAATTTTTGTTTGGCCTCTTTTAGTTTTACCTCCCTGCGCCCGCAGATAATAACCTGATTACCTGCTTTTAGCAAGGTCTGCGCTAAAGCGAAACCGATACCTGTAGCGCCGCCCGTAATCAGAATGGTATTGCCTTTGATGTTCATGTTTTCCTCCTTGTCTTTATTATTGGTATCGATGTTTGGAAGCTCTCTCAACCTCCCTGCATTTACTTCGAATTACTCCTATACTTGAGTACCTACGTACATTTCAACTGAGGTTGAAAGTATTTCGTTGAAGACTCAAGCTGCGGCCTGCGGCCAAATATGAAGAAAGAAAGCTGTTTTGTTATAAAACCGTAACACTTGACTTGTATAAAAATAATGTAGAATAAAACTATAGTAACCTCATCAAGGGAGGAATTCAATGGCGGACATAACTACCGGAAGCAAGCCGGTTCCTAACCTTAGTGAACACCCCGCAGCGGATGAAGTCATCCGCTGCGAAAAACTGACCAAGCTGTATCCCGCGGGCAATATCCTGGCTGTCGACCAGCTGAATTTGACCGTGCATCACGGGGAAATATTCGGGCTGCTGGGGCCAAACGGCGCCGGTAAAACAACAACCGTCGGTATGTTAACGACGCTCGTTGTCCCGACCGGCGGAAAGGCAATAGTGGCCGGTATCGATGTAGTGGCCCACCCTTCACTGGTCAAGCAGGTAATCGGGGTGGTAGCTCAGACAAACAACCTGGACAGAGCGCTCACTGTCTGGGAGAATTTATATTACCACGGCCTCTTTTTCGGGATGAAGTCCAGAGAAGCCCGCGAAGCAGCCGATAGATTACTGGTGGATTTCCGGCTGACCGAACGCGCGAAAGCCGAAATCATGGCGATATCCGGCGGCATGGCAAAACGCTTACAGGTAGCGCGCGCGCTGTTACATGGTCCTTCTGTGCTTTTCCTGGACGAACCGACCGCCGGACTGGATCCGCAAAGCCGCCTCGCCCTCTGGGAAATACTGCGGAAATTACACGCCGAAGGACAGACTATACTACTGACCACGCATTACATGGAGGAAGCGGATTCGATCTGCGACCGGTTGGCAATTATGGACCACGGCCATATCCTGGCAGTCAATACCCCGAAAGGCTTAAAAGAATCAGTTGGCGCCGACAGCATCGTTACAATCTCTGCGTCCGGTAACCTCGATGCTCTGGCAACCTTGCTAAAAGAAAAGATCGATGGGGCGACGAGGAGCCAACGAGTCGACAACGTGATCCAGCTCCATATCAAAGGCGCCTCGGGCGTGCTGCCGAAAGTTGTTTCTACCGCCGAACAAGGCGGATTCAATATCACTGATCTATCCGTTGCGGAACCAACACTGGAAACCGTTTTTATCAACCTGACGGGAAAGGAGTTGCGCGATTAATGAATACGAGAATTGATACTGCAGCCTCAAACCATTTCAAGAAACTAAGACCTGCATCCGCGGCCAGCCGCGCCGCTTTTGGCGCATTGTTATTGCGCGACCTGACCGTATTGAGAAAGGGTTTGGGGATATTTATCGCACGCACGCTGGTTCAGCCTTTCCTGCTGGTATTCGTCTTTCTGTTCGTGTTTCCGCAAATCGGGCAAGGGATCGGGGGAGGAGGAGGCGCATCCGGTGAGTCGTCTTTTGCGACGGTGCTGGTAGCCGGAGTGGTGGCACTTTCCATCATGTTCCAGGGCATCCAGGCGGTGGCTTTGCCGCTGGCGAATGAATTTGGCTATACCAAGGAGATCGAAGACCGTGTACTGGCGCCCCTGCCGGTTTCGATGGTAGCTATCGGCAAGGTAGTAGCCGGAGCAATTCAGGGTTTGATCGCGGCACTGATCGTATTTCCGATTGCCGCGGTGGTCCATGCCAATGGCGTGCATCCTAATTTGACCGTGCATTGGGCAATCCTTTTAACCCTCATCCCCTTGACCTGTGTGATGACTTCTGCGCTGGGCCTGTTCCTGGGCACCAGAATCGCGCCGCGTAACATCGGACTGATGTTCGGGTTCATTGTGCTGCCGATAACCTTCCTGGGCGGCACGTATTATCCGTGGACAACACTGGCGGCGATCAAGATCGGCGGTTTTTCCTGGCTGCAGGCACTGGTGTGCATCAATCCGCTAATCTATGTTACCGAAGGCTTCCGTGCGGCATTAACAACCGCGCCGCACATGCAGTTATACGTGATATATCCGGTACTGATCGCATTGTGCGCCCTTTTCCTGTGGGTTGGGATTAAGGGTTTCTATAAGCGGGTGCTGAGCTGAGGATATGCCTGACTGTGAATAATTTTTCGTTTTGTTGAATACAGAATACGGGACGTTTACATGTAGATCATCCCAGTATTACGCATGAACCCTCTCCCTAAGATGGAGAGAAAATGGCTATTATTCTTACAGAACTTTAAGCCAAACACAAACCTCCAGACCGGCTGAAAAAATACCCTAACCAAAATATTTTAAAATTGTATTACCATTATGTAAACTATGATGACGGCGCCTGAACCAGGGTTATCGTCACCGTGTTTTTATTCTTGCCCCGGTAATAAGTAATATCGATCTTTTGTCCGACCTTGAGCGAGTTGATATAATCCATCATGGCCGCATCATCGGTCTCATTTTTGCCGTCGACAACAGTAACGACATCACCGGGCTGCAAGCCGGCTTTTTCTGCCGGACTGCCGGCAGCGACATTGGTAATCAACACGCCCTGCGTTACACTCAAACCATAATAAGCCGATATCGTAGCATCGATGGTGAAAACATCCGCTCCCAGATAGGGACGCACAATCAAACCGGTATTGATAAGCGTGTTCAGAACGGGTAAGGCATCGTCAATACTGATGGCGTAACCCATACCCTCGACACCCGTTTGGGATATCTTATAGCTGCTGATGCCGACCACCTGCCCGGCCATGTTAACCAGCGGCCCGCCGCTGTTGCCGGGGTTGATTGCCGCATCGGTCTGAATTAAACCATGCTCCAATTGTCCGGGGGCCGGGGATAAGGAAATATTTAACGCGCTGACAATACCTTTAGTAGCGCTGGTGCCCTGCCCCAAGGCATTACCGATGGCTACTACCCAATCACCTACCTGTAGGGTAGCGGAATCACCGGTACTGAGCGCCGGCAAATTTTGCGCGCTTATTTTTACGATTGCCAAATCAGTCACAGCATCGGCATAGACTTTATCGGCGGGAATTGTGCGACCATCATTGAGCGTGATGACAATATTGGTGGCGCCCTGCACGACGTGGGCATTGGTGACGATATACCCATCGGTGCGGATAATCCAACCGGAACCGGCAGCTGCCGCCTGCACAGGCTGGTTAAAGATGTTGGTGCTGGCAACCTGGTCGTTAATAATAACCACTGATTGCTTGACTTTGGCCACTACCCCGGTGATGGTGGGTAAGGCAGGTTGCGCTTGCGAAGATGAGATGGTTGACATAGAAGTTAAAGAACCCGACGCAAGACGAGTTGCCGATGCGCTTGTAGAAACGTTTGCGACGCAAGAGGACACAAGAAGTAATATGACGAGTAAAAAGCTTAAGCCGACCGAGTTAAAATATTTCCAGCGCATATCAAT
>PMBW01000128.1 GCA_003153075.1 Dehalococcoidia bacterium
GGGATTTTAGTAAGGTAGCTTAAATACCTTCGGATATTTAGTGCGTATCCATCTATGCCTGGTGCGGTCTGCCGCAGCGTGGGCATTTAATAATCGTACCCTGCATGGAAGGCGGCACTTTCAATTTAGCGCCGCACTCGCACTGGATTGTCTTATAGTCGTTCATGCGGTACATCATGTCGTTTACTTCACGCGTGCGGGTCATTTTATCGTCAACCGGAGCTGCTGTTTCTACCGGGCCTTCGGCTGTTGCTGCGCGTAAACCGACTGCCCCGACCGCCGCCGCTGTTTTATCGGAAATGATGCCGCTGTTAGTATTCTTGACGGTACGGTAGGCCTGGTCGTAATTGGCGAAGGCAGCCCCGCCGCCCATTGCGCGGAGAATGCGGATCCTTTCCTGGATCGGCGGGTGGGTGCTTGTCCAGTCTGTAACACCCATATTTTTATTACGGAAGGGATTGACGAAGTACATCGGCGCCGTAGCCTGGTTCGCCGACTTGACCGGCGTTGAAGACTGTGCCAATTTCTCCAGCGCGGATGCCAGTCCTTCCGGGTAACGGGTATATAATGCTGAAGAAGCGTCGGCAAGGTATTCGCGCTTGCGGGAAATAGCAAAGTAGATCAATTGCGCAAAAAGAGGCGCCAGAATTGCCAGCAGGAGGGCTAAAACCATGATTATTGCACCCGCGCCGCCGCCATTACTATCCCGGGAGCTCCGGCGTCCCCCGCTCATACCGCCAAATATCATTACTCTGGAGCCGTAATAGGCCAGAATAACAATTGTACCTAAGAGAACGCTGCACATCGACATGAGTAAAACGTCTCTGTTTTTTATGTGGGAGATCTCATGGCCGATAACACCCTGCAATTCGTCCCGGTTCAATTTCTGCAGCAAACCTGATGTGATGGCCACCGATGCGTGATTTTCGTCCCGGCCGGTCGCGAAAGCATTTAGCGCTGGGTCATCGATAATATAGACATCCGGCATTTTCCCCAGTCCTGAAGCGATTTTCATTTCCTCAACGACGTTATAAAGACGCGGATGGTCTTCCGGTTTTATCTTTCTGGCGCCGGCAACTCCCAGTAAAATGCTGTCTCCCTGAAAATAAGCAATGAGATTTAAAAATCCCCAGACAATCAGGGCAATGACCAGTCCGCCAAAACCATTGTCGGCGATCGCCATACCTAAAAACCAACCAAGCGCCAATAATACTGTGCCCAGTAAAATTACCAGAGTGATTGACCGAACGCGGTTAGCTCTAATCTGTTCCCACATAATCTCATACCATTACAATTCCGAGTCCTTCACGAGGAAGGACCCGGAATTAATTTATTCAAGCGCTTATCACAAAACTAGAAACTGACTTTGGGAGCCTTTCGTTCAGCTTCAGCCTCGGTTGCCTGCAGGAATGCCTGTTCTTTACTGAAATTGAACATACCGGCAACGATGTTGGACGGGAATTGCTGTGTCTTGTTATTGTAGCCCAGAACGACATCATTGTAAGCCTGGCGGGAGAAACTGATCTTGTTTTCGGTAGAGGTAAGCTCTTCCTGTAAGGCCAGGAAGTTCTGATTGGCTTTTAAATCCGGGTATTTTTCCACTACTACCATCAAACGGCTTAACGCGCCGGTTAATTCACCCTCTGCGGCGGAACGGGCCGCCATGTCACCGGATGTCGAAGCAGTCTGCGCCGCTGTGCGGGCTTTGGTGACCGCTTCCAATGTTTCACGTTCAAAGTTCTTGTATCCCTTGACTGTTTCCACCAGGTTGGGGATGAGGTCATAACGTCTCTTTAACTGAACATCAATCTGCGCCCAGGCATTTTTGACGACATTACGCGCATTGACTAATCCATTGTAAGTGCCACCAAGGAAAACGGCAATGATTACGACGATGACGATGATGACGATTAACACTCCAATTAACATACAAACACCTCCATTACTTCTTATTATAACGAATCAGACGAATAATAGTCCGGCATTGTCATCAGCTGCCAAACACATCCTTTAAAAAGCCCATTATCTCGGTTTCGGTTTCCTTTTTCCCGGCTGACTTGGCCGAAATAATTTTAATCAGGTCTGCCACCTCGCCGCCGTCGAACCAGAGGCCGTCATGACGGATACAGGCATCGATCATAACACCTTTCTCACCGCCGATGACAACCTTCTTCATGTTATCGGTGCAGATCGGGCATTTCCGCTTCTTTTCCGAGGTACGTGCTTCCGGCAACTTGAGCACATCGCCGAGGGTTTGTTTGGCTTCTTTTAAACCACCGGCCTCCAGTAATAACTCCAGTTCCCCGGCATCGAACCAGACGCCCTTGCAGATATGGCAATAATCGAGTTCAATTTGTTTGTACTCAACTACGAACATATCCTTTCTACAAACCGGACATATCATATCTACTACCTCTACTTGCCTAACCTAGATTGTAAATTCAACTGCACATAATGTCAAGAACCCATTAGAATAGTATTTATCCTGGCCGACAGGCTTAAATACTGCCGCAGTGTATGTTATAATAACTAGCGTACCGTATCGGGGCTGTAGCTTAGCTGGGAA
>PMBW01000036.1 GCA_003153075.1 Dehalococcoidia bacterium
TCCTTTCCAAATACGGGAGGCGAGGCTGTTTCCGGCCGTGGCCCTAAGAACTTCGTGAGAAGTTCAGCGGTTAATGTACCATGCCTTGCGGCTGCAGGTGCATCAACTCGAAGAATTAGCTGTATTCGATTGGTGTTATCTTAACACAGCCGTGTGAGAAGTGTCAAAAAGACTGCATTCATATGTTAGTAAGCTGTAAGAGTAGATTGCTGAAAATTAAGAGTCACAAGTAAAAATCAGCGGGTGGGGGACGCATACATCCAGGTTTCGCGGCTAAATCCCTATTAATGTCTTTTTTAGAAAAGGGAGAAAAGCAACGGCAGTGGTGAAGTTTTGGTAGTTTTTCAGCNNTCAGAGGGTATTTTTGTTTTGTACCTGTTATTTCAGGATTGATTAGGTTTATTTTCCGGTGAGGATAGCCGTGACTTCCGCGTCAGTGGCAGTATAGCCGTAGAACTTGCTGTAAAAATCTTTTACGGTTTTGTTCATATCAAGGTCTCCCAGATATTCACCGTGCATGATCTTGGCGAGCCAGAGTGACATCATGGCTTCTTCTGCGGAAGGTGTCGACCACAAGAATGTGCCGGAAGGAATTACGTATACCTTGCTATTATAAACAGCCGGGACATTCTGCAATCCGGCCAGGGCCATAACCGCTGTCTTGGAGGCGGCGTTCATTGTAATAATAACATCCGGGTTCAATTGGGTTATTTGAGCAGCGGTAATATTCGTGACCGTAGTAAGGTCAGCGGCAACATTGGTGCCTCCACCAACTGTAATGTAAGCTGAAAGTATATCCGATGAATTAACTGTGCTTAATACTCCTGCGGTGGAGTTGACTAACATGATTTTAACTTTACCCAGACCGCCGATCTTGTTGTTGCAGTAAGTAACCTGGGTATCGATCCATGTGTTAAAAGTATCTGCCTTTGCAGGCGCGGTACCACCGAGGATTGCCGCGATCTTTTTTATATTGTCCTTAAGTTGGGCGATAGTAGTGAAGCTATTGAGTGGGACCACCGCAATACCAAGCGCTTTATATTGCGCAATCTGGGCTACATCGGTAATGGGGCCGTAGAGTACCTGCGCACCGGAAGTAATAACATCATCAGGCTTGGTGCTAAGCAATTTCTTCGGATTTGCCTTAGCATAATCCGGGAAAACCTGGGTGAAGGTGGCGCTCAAACTGGCGTCAGCCGTTGCCACGATTTCACTGGAACCGCCTAAGATCGCGGTCATCAGCGCCGCATCTCCGGTGAAAGGAGCTACCTTTGTAATAACAGCAGGAATATCAACATTTATTCCGTCTTTATCTGTTACAGTTCTGGTGGCGACAGATGCCGTAGTTGTTGCGGTTGAGGTTGCCGTAGTGGTGATAGCGGAAGTCGGCGTTGTGGTTGCGGTTTTACCCGTCGTGGGAGTAGTTGTGGCAGTTCCTGTAGTAGTGGTTCCGGTTACTGCCGTAGTTTTTGTCGTCGTCGTAGTAGACGAGCTGGAAGTTGCCGTCGTCGGTTTAGTGGTTGCGGCGGTAGTCATTGTTGTGTTGGTTTTAGTAGTGGTGGAAGTTAACGCCGGCGTGGCGGCGTTTTTTGCCTCAATGCGGCATCCGCTCAGGAATAAGCAGAGCGACAAAAGAGTTGCGCCTATGAAATATAAGCCCCGTTTTGACGATTTTGTCATTTTATATTTACTCCTATCTCTTTTATTAAGCGGCGTAGCCGCGAATAAATCACTGTAATATAAATCACAACCGCACTGACGATTAGCAGCCAAGTGACGCTGATTCCGGCAATACTCCGTTAATAAGTAACGCCAGCTGTTTTAAATATAATTAATTATTGTTACTTCCTAATCATAACCCCTGTTTTCGCGACAAGAAATAGTACATTTTGGTACTTTCGCTTTTGTTTCGCTGCCCAGAAGTACAAACCCAGATTCAAAGAGGGTGTTTTTGGGCAACAGCGGGGTACTTAAGTTATATTAGATATGAATAAAAAGATAGCCGGCGAAGATAACCGAAAGTACTATATGAAAGGCATTGTTGCTTCTTCATCACGCGTCGAAAGTAGCTAAGACGCCAGCGCTCTGGATAAAAAAATAGGCGTCTCACAAGGAGGCGCCCAAAAAACAATGCGTTATTTGAACTATTTCTCCTTTCCAAATACGGGAGGCGAGGCCGTTTCCGGCCATGCCCTTAGGACTTCCTGAGAAGTTCTGCGGTCGATGCTCCATACCTTGCGGTTACAGGCGTATCAACTCGAAGATTTAGCTGTATTCGATTGTTGTTATCTTACCGCAGGCATAATAGAAGTGTCAAAAATACTTCAATCACATAAATGCTGATTTATTTTTTTAACGGCTTGCCCATCCGGCTGTTCAACCATTTCGCCCAGGCGGCAATACCTTCGCCGGTGGTGCAGGAGACCTTGAAAATCTCCACTTTAGAATTGATGTTCTTGACTGTTTTGGTAAATGCATCCACATTGAATTTGACATAAGGGAGTAAATCGATTTTATTCAATACCAGTGCGTCAACCGTATTGAACATCAGCGGGTATTTAAAGGGTTTATCATCGCCTTCCGGCACGCTGGCAATCAGCACTTTCAAATGTTCGCCCAGACTGAATTCCGCGGGGCAGACCAGATTCCCGACATTTTCAATCAGGAGCAGGTCGATCTCATCCAGCGGCAGATTATTCAAAGCACTCTGAACCTGTACGGCTTCCAGGTGGCATTCGCCGCCGGTATTGATCTGCACCACGGGTACGTCCTGGTTGGCAACCGTTTCCGCATCGATGCTGGAGCTGATATCGCCCTCGATGACGCCGATCCGGACCCCATCCTGGAGCGCACGAATCGTCTGCAGCACTACGCTGGTCTTGCCTGCTCCCGGCGATGCCATAATATTCACCGCGAATATTTTATGGGTATTCAACAATTCACGGTTTTTAGCCGCGATCTGGTCGTTGGCCCCCAGAATATTTTTCAATATTTTGATTTCCATTTATTCCACCTCGATGCTTTCTACAAATAGTTCTTTTCCGGCTACAATATCAATAATATTACCCTGACAATGCGGACATGTCCAGTTAAATTCCGCAGTATCAAATAATTGATTGCAGCTGCGGCATTTTGCCCG
>PMBW01000265.1:0-164 GCA_003153075.1 Dehalococcoidia bacterium
AAAAAATGGCCGCACATCAAAGAATTATTAAAAAAATTCGGTTATCATTTTGAACATGACATCACAGAGGCGCCCGGCCATGCCATCGAACTTGCCAAAGCAGCTGTCGGTAAAGGTTATAAACTGGTTGTATCGGTGGGTGGTGACGGCACTATTAATGAAAT